>JANYEO010000203.1 GCA_025363025.1 Opitutia bacterium | reverse complement strand
TCCACAAGCCCACCGCGCTGCCGCTCGACAAGCTCTACGAGCTCGGCGACGAGCTGGTCCGGAAGGTCATTGCCGCGGGCGAGTCCGGGAGACGACCGCTCAGCGTTCCGCCGAGGCTGCTCCCGACGACATGTTACTTTGCAAAATCTGCAGGCAAAATTTCATTTTCATAAAATTTTCCATTTAATCCTTGTAAAGAATACGTTGGAGTCACGAAAAACTTGCTGTCTTTGAGCCAAAGCTGCGTTATTGTCCTGACTGTCGGCGCCCAAGATCCCTCCACGGATCTCTTGAAAAATGACCCCCCTTGCTTAGTTTGTTGTCCTTTTGCTTCGTAATCGGCCTGGCGCGCCAGCAAAACTTTCTGGCCCTCGCGAAATTTCCAAAGTCGGGCCTTTAGCCAGGGCGAAAAGTTTCTCGAAGTCGAAATGTTGTGCAGCATCCACGGATCGTTGGACCCTCGTAGCTGCTCCAGCAAACTGCCATAATTTTGCTTGTTTACAGAATTGCGGACAATGTTTGTGCCGTCAATAAGTTGCGAGTTATAGTGAGAAACCACCGATTCCACGTGCCTAGTCCAGCAAAAATCGCCCTTTTCATTAAAACCAAGCGCCATGGCCAGTTTTGACTTGCAGTAAGAAATCATACGCTCCGAGCGGAACGCGTGTGATCTACTGTACAAAAAGGACCAGCCGATGCCATAGCGATCCCTCAGTTGTTTTCTAAAAGCTTTAGACGTAACGGCTCCGTCCCTGTCCGAAAGCACATGCGAAATCTCCATCTGGCCAGAGGTTAAAAGAAAAAGCAAGGCACGCTGCCAGTCGCTGCGATTCTTGGTGACCATAGCGACTACGCCCAATTTCCCCGAGAGACAATCTACAGCGCAGAAGAAGTACTTGCGCTGCTGGTTTTGCACCAAATGTCGCTTCATAAAGTAGGCCACATCAACTTGGATCACGCCCGGTTTCCAGATTGAGGCTCCCATCCAAGCCTGGGGCTTTTGCCAGCGAGAAAAGACGGCCGAAACTCGCCACTGATATCGCAAACGTCTCAGCTTGGACCGAGACGGCAGCGACAGACCCCTTGCAGCGCAAAAAGTCTTGAGAGCTTCTCTGGATGGCACTATTCCCCTCTTTAATTGTTCTAAAAAGTGTCGTTCCAAGACAGACAGCCGGGCTGTGACGGCAACGGGGGTCAAGCCGTTGCCCCTGCCACCGCCTTCAGCGTCATCCGGGTCGCCTTGCTCCTCAGAGCCGTCGCCGGTTCTGGCACTTCGCCTGGCGGCCCTCGCATCTCGCTGCGTCTGGCTAGCGTCCATGTTGCGCTAATCCTTCTCTCTCGTTGCCCGCGGCGATGGCGACGGAGGAGCCGCTTCAGCCGCCGCTCCAGAGGGCGAGGGGGAGCCGACAGACAGGGAATGGCAGCAATCCTGCAACAAACGTGCCTCGAATGTGTATCTCTACAGCGCAACCAACACAAAATCAAGGCCTTACGGTCATGCTCCTATAAACGTTTAGGGAATTTGTGATGGTCTTGGACTCCAAACTCATGAAAATTTCCATCCCCTCTGATGGCCTCATTCCGTGACTCCTGACTGCGCAAAAGTTGCTGCTGGGCTCCTGGGTAAAGTGAGCGGGAAGCAGCAGCCCGTGACTCTTTCCGGGTATCGACCTGACTCGCACCAGCGTCTCGGCCGGGTCGGCGGCGGCCGCCGTGTCTACTCGCGACTCGAGCCGGTAGCATTTCCCCGCCCGGAACATGCAATTTTCAAAAACCCCTTCAATCTAAAAGCAAGAAGAATTACACTCGTGTTGGGCGCGCATGCGCACTCGCGCGCGTCAAACCTTTAGCTTTCCGGCCTGATGCTGTGGCTCGTCTTTTTCAAACAAAAAGCTCGAAATCTCCGGCCACAGGTGGGCGTACTCGCTCTTGACCAGGTGCTCAATCTGCCACGTGCTGCAGGCCCAGATCACAGAGTCAGTATCAAGGTATGCCAGTTCGACCCGCTCAGGCGAAAAAAATCTCAAAATTGTGAGCACAATTCCAAAGAAATGGTATTTGCTCTGAGACAAAATGGCCGCCGTGAACTGGATCTGATTTCTGGTCCTGGCACTGGGCTGTGGACGAGATATGCTGTACAGCAAATCGGGGACGCGCCCCCTCTTGCGCCTCACGGCGCCCAGCAGCGAGATGACGGTTCCCGCATCAGCCAGCAGCTTGGACCTGACGCCCTTGCGAGCCAAATAACTCTCGGTGCAGATTGTCGTTCTCGAGTAGTTTTTGCTCTCAATGGCTCCAAAGCCAAACAGACCTGCAAGAGAAGCACTCGATACTGCTACTACTACTACT
>JANYEO010000063.1 GCA_025363025.1 Opitutia bacterium | reverse complement strand
AATAAGATGGACCGCATGGGGGCAAATTTTGAAAATGCAGTTGATGATATTCGCACGAAACTTCGTGGTAACGCACACCCATTATTTTTAAACATTGGGGCAGCTGAAGATTTTAAAGGGTTAATCGACCTCGTGATGATGAAGGCTTACATCTATGATGAAGCCGACGAGAAGGGGATGCGATACGATACGATCGAGATCCCGGCTGAGCATCTTGCTCGGGCTGAGGCTGCTCGCGAAAAACTATTGGAAGCTGTTGCTGATTTCGATGACGCGTTGGCTCAAAAGTTTTTAGATGGAGCTGATATTTCTGAAGCTGAGCTTCGTTTGGGTATTCGCCGGGCAACGGCTTCGCTTAACTTTATTGGGGTCATTCCCGGAAGCGCCTTTAAAAATAAAGGGGTCCAGATGTTATTGGATTGCGTGGTCGATTACATGCCTTCTCCGCTTGACATTAAGGCCATGAGAGCCTTTCAAGATGGCGAAGAAATTGCCATTGAGCCGAACGATAAAGCCAAGATTGCGGGGCTTGCGTTTAAATTAATGAACGACCCATTCGTGGGACGGCTTGTATTTTTCCGCGTATATTGTGGTGAGTTACGCAAAGGGGCGGCCCTTTATAACCCACGGACGCGCCGTACAGAGCGGATTAGCCGTTTGATGGTTATTAAGGCCGACCAACGCGAAGATATTGAGGTCGCCTACTCAGGCGATATTTGCGCCATTGTGGGGGCCCGTGATGTTGTAACAGGAGACACGCTGTGCGATCGCGATTTAGATATTACGCTGGAGCCGCCTACATTTCCTGAACCGGTTATCAGTATGTCGATTGAGCCGAATACAAAGGGAGACCAGGAACGGCTTTCGATGGCTTTACAGCGGCTTTCAGATGAAGATCCTACTTTCCGTGTGACGACTAATCCTGAAACAGGGCAGACGATTATCGCTGGAATGGGAGAGCTTCACTTAGAAATTATTTGTGACCGCCTTTTCCGTGAATTTAAAGTAGAGGCCACTTCTGGGCGTCCTCAAATTGCTTACCGCGAAACGATTACCAAATCTGCTGAAGGGGAGGGGAAGTTTATTCGCCAAACCGGCGGCCGTGGTCAATATGGCCATGCCATTATTATGCTCGATCCGCTTGAAAAAGGGGGAGGCAATTTAGTAGTCAGTGAAGTTGTAGGGGGCACTATTCCGAAGGAGTATATTAAACCTACGCAAGAAGGCATTCATGAAGGCGCCAATAATGGAGTGGTTGCCGGTTATCCGGTTATCGACTTCAAGGCCCGTATCATGGAAGGTTCTTACCACGAGGTAGACTCTTCCGAAATGGCCTTCAAAATGGCCGGTATTTTTGCTTTCAAAGAAGCCATGCGAAAAGCTGGCCCCATTCTCTTGGAACCAATTATGAAAGTGGAAGTTGCCACCCCTGAAGAATATCAAGGCGATATCATGGGTGACCTTAACCGTCGCCGTGGGCAAATTCAAAACATGGAGACAAAAAACGGGTTGGCTTTGGTTCATGCTTTTGTACCACTCGAAGCCATGTTTGGTTATGCCACTCAAGTTCGCTCCCTGTCAAAAGGTCGCGCTTCTTATACGATGGAACCTTCTCATTTTGAACAGGTCCCCGCTAATATTTTAAAGACAATTGTAGAAACCACCACGCGCCAGGCCGCACGCACTTAAGGAACGTCATGTCTCGTCAAAGAATTCGCATCTCACTTAGAGGGTTTGATTATCGCACGCTTGATCAATCGGCTGTTGAAATCGCCGATACGGCTAAGCGCTCCGGCGCACGTGTAGCGGGACCCATCCCTCTGCCGACTCGTATCGAAAAGTTTACGGTCAATCGCTCGCCTCACGCAGACAAAAAGTCCATGGATCAGTTCGAAATTCGGACACATAAACGATTAATCGATATCGTTGAACCCACTGTTCAAACGGTTGAGGAATTAAAAAAATTAAATTTGCCGGCTGGGGTTGACATTACGATCAACATCTAGCATTCCATATCTTCCTTTCACTGAAAGCAGGTTTTGGGCGACCAAAACACCACCTGCCGCTTCAGATTATGTCTAAACAAAAAATTATACTATTAGGTAAGAAACTGGGAATGACCCAGGTTTACGATAACGCAGGCCGGTTAATCCCGGTTACCGTTGTCCAAGCCGGTCCTTGTCCAGTTACTCAGGTGCGTACAACCGAAAATGATGGCTATCAAGCCGTCCAGATCGCGTTCAAAGCACAAAAGCCCGAGCGTCTCACGAAGCCCGCTCTCAAGCATCTTGAGAAGGCCGGAGTCGAGGCTCATGCTTATTTAACCGAATTTCGCACCATCGAAGGCTTTCAGTCAGGTGATGTATTAACGGTTGGCCGTTTTGCTAAAGGCGATTTGGTCGATGTTATTGGCACCACCAAAGGCCGTGGCTTTCAGGGGGTTATGAAGCGTTGGGGCTTCCACGGGGGGCCTGCTTCCCATGGTTCCATGTTTCACCGCCGCGGGGGTAGCTACGGTTGCCGTCAAGAACCTGGAGAAATTCGGAAAAACCGTAAAATGCCGGGCCATATGGGTTGTGAATCGCGTACGGTTCAAAACCTCGAGGTCATCGATGTTTTAGAGGCTGAGAACCTCATCTTGATCAAAGGCAGCTTCCCTGGTTTTAAGGGTGGGCTGGTCTACGTTCGTAGCGCAAAGAAAGCCTAATTACAGGAGATTATAGGTCATGGAGCTTACATATTTTTCAACCGACGGCCAATCGAGTCGTCAACAAGCTTTCGACGGTATTCCCGTTTTCGAAGGTAATAAAGGCATTCCCGCGCTTAAAAGCACTATTTTAGCTTATCAAGCAAATGCACGGCAGGGTAATGCTTATACTAAGACACGCGGTGAGGTCAGTGGAACCGGACGTAAGCCTTGGCGCCAAAAAGGTACGGGGATGGCCCGTCATGGGTCCCGTCGCAGTCCTATTTGGCCAGGGGGCGGGGTTGTATCCGGTCCTCGAGGGAAGGATTACTCACAGAAAATCAATCGTCGGGTCAGGCTTTTGGCTCTTGGCCGCGCGCTTTTTGAGCGTGTAAACGAGAAGTCACTTTCTTTAATTGAAGCTTTTCAACTGGAGCAGCCAAAAACTCGCTTCATGCATGCTTTTATTGAAAAAGTTTGCCCTCAAGCGACGAGTATCCTCTTGGTTGATGATTCGTTTGATGACAACGTCATTCTTGCCTCTCGCAATATTCCTCATATTTGTTTGCTTGATGCTTCATCAGTCAATGCCTGGGATGTTTTGCGCTTCGATCAAATTCTCATTACCGAGCGGGGTTTAACCTCCGTTTTGGCCCGCCTCAACGCTGATAAGCAGTCGTAAAAGCCATGATTCAACCGCTTCATATTCTTAAAGGCGTCCGGGTTACGGAAAAAGCCACTATTTTGAGTTCTACACTCAATCAGTATACTTTCGAGGTTGCACGGGATGCCCGCGCCCACGAAATTGCTGATGCTGTTGAGCTTGCTTTCAACGTTAAAGTTGCACGCGTCAACACGTTAAACCGCAAAGGCAAACGCAAGCGTAACCGCCGTCACAGCGGCGGGCGTACCGTTATTTGCAATCATTTAAAAAAGGCCATCATCACGCTTAAAGATGGTCACAAGATAGAGCTCGTCTAACCAAGACAGATCAATCCCATGCCACTGATTCAACATCGCCCGACAACGCCTAGCCAACGTTTCCGTCTTCGCAATAAGCAAGATGTTTCTAAAAAAAGGCCAGAATCCCTTTTAACGGAATCTAACCACCGTGCTAAAGGTCGTAATTGCTACGGCCGTATCACTTCTCGTCGTCGAGGAGGGGGGCACAAGCGTTTATACCGTTTAATTGATTTTAAACGTGAAAAGCTTGAGATCCCCGCTAAAATTCAAGCTATTGAGTACGATCCGAATCGTTCCGCTAATTTGGCTTTACTTGCTTATGTCGATGGCGAAAAACGTTACATTTTAGCCCCTCAAGGACTAAATGTAGGTGATACGGTTGTCAGTACGCTTAAGCCGGTTCAAGAGTATCGTCCGGGTTTATCGCTGCTTTTGCGTCATATGCCACCAGCACTCTTTATCCATGCAGTTGAATTAAAACCGGGTCGGGGCGCTCAAATTGCCCGTGGAGCCGGTGTTTCAGCGCAGCTTGTAGCCATTGAAGGTGACCGTGCGACGCTTAAAATGCCCAGTGGCGAAATTCGTTATGTGCATGCTGATTGCCGCGCTACCGTAGGCGTCGTGGGTAATGCAGATCATCAAAACGAAACTTTGGGTAAAGCAGGTCGCAATCGTTGGTTAGGTCGTCGTCCACGGGTTCGTGGGGTCGCGATGAATCCAGTTGACCATCCCATGGGGGGCGGTCAAGGCAAGACTTCTGGCGGCGGGCATCCTGTGTCGCCTTGGGGTCAACTTTCTAAAGGCTATCCGACTCGTACAAAGTCTAAGCCTTCCAATTCCATGATCGTTGTTCGTCGCAATGGTCGTAAAGTAAAGCGCTAATTATAGACAATCATGTCACGCTCAACTAAAAAAGGCTTTTTTGTCGATCCGCACCTTATGGATAAGGTAACGCAAGCCCAAGCAATTGGTCTGCGTAAACCCATCCAAACTTGGTCTCGTCGTTCGACTATTACACCGGATTTTGTCGGCCTCAATTTTGCTGTGCATAACGGCAAGGCCTTCATGCCCGTTTATGTTACCGAAAACATGGTAGGCCATAAACTCGGTGAATTTTCACCCACGCGCACGTTCAAGGGCCACAACCCTCACACGCAGAAGAAGTAACAAGATCATGTCAGTAAGATCCATTTATAAACACGCCCGGATGTCGCCTAAAAAAGCGGTAGAAGTGGCCCGCGTTATTCGCGGTCGTGGTGCAGAAGATGCGCTCAATCTTTTGCGTTGTATCCCACGTAAAGCGGCTCGTTTTTTCTATAAAACATTGCACAGTGCAATGGCTAACGCCGAAAACAACCATGGCTTAGATGTTTCTAAGCTTATTGTTACGGAAGCAGCTGCTGAGACTGGGCCTGTTTTTCGTCGATTCAACCACGGGCCTCGCGGCCAAGCCATGCCTGTTCGTAAACGTACCACTCATATCCGTGTGGTCTTAGACGAAAAGCAATAATTGACCCGATAATTTCAAGGTACTATGGGACAAAAAGTCAACCCGATCAGTTTCCGTCTTCCAGTTCGTCGCAACTGGGAGTCACGTTGGTTCGCAACTTCAAAAGATTACCCGTCGCTCGTTAAAGAAGATTACGAGATCCGCCGGTTTCTCACCAAAAAGTTGCGTTATGCAGCGGTTCCTCGTATTTCTATCGAACGGGCAGGTAGCCGTATTCGCGTTAAAGTTTACACTGCTCGCCCTGGTGTTGTTATCGGGCGGAAAGGACAAGAGCTGGAGAAGCTACGCGAAGATCTTCAGCGAATTACTGCGCGGGAGATTATCCTAGACATTCAGGAAGTCAAAAAGCCAGATGTCGTTGCCCAATTAGTTGCAGAGAATATCGCGCTTCAGATCGAGCGTCGTATTTCTACACGTCGAGCCATGAAAAAAGCCCTTCAGGCTACCATGGGTATGGGGGCATTGGGGGTACGTATTCGTTGTTCAGGCCGCTTAGGCGGGGCTGAGATTGCCCGTAAGGAAGAACAGCGTACGGGTTCTGTCCCGTTACACACGCTGCGCGCAAACGTTGATTATGGATTTGCACAAGCTTACACCGTTTATGGTGTTATTGGCGTTAAGTGCTGGATCTGTAATCCTCAAGGAGAACAACTTTAATAGCCCAGAGGGTATTTGCACATGGCCAATATTGCACCATCTAGAACCAAATATCGTAAAGTCCAAAAAGGGCGTATTCGTGGCGTTGCTAAAGGAGGCGACACACTAGCTTTTGGCGATTTTGCTATCCAATGTTTAGGTCGAGGGCTGATTACAGCTGCTCAGCTTGAAGCTTCCCGTGTCGCGATTACGCGCCATTTGAAACGTAAAGGTAAAGTGTGGATGCGAGTCTTCCCGCACAAGCCTGTTACCAAGAAACCCGCTGAAACCCGTATGGGTAAAGGTAAAGGGCCTGTTGAGTTTTGGGCTGCTGTTGCTAAGCCGGGGGTTATCCTTTTTGAAATTGCTGGGGTCTCCAGCACACTGGCTCGTGAAGCAATGGGTTTGGCTGATGCCAAATTACCGCTGCGTTGTCGGTTTATTAGCCGCGAAGAATTAGATCAGTATAACTAAATAAGATGAAGACGAAAGAAATCCGCGAATTTTCTATAAACGAAATTGAAAAGCAGCTCCGCGACGTGCGTACAGAGCTCCTCAGTATGCAGCTTCGCAAAAACACCGGTCAGCTTGAACGCCCTCACCGTTTGCGCGAACTTCGCCATACGGTTGCACGCTTGGAAACGATCAAGCGTGAAAAATCTGTCGCCTAGAGCCACTCGATAAACAAGTATTACTATGGAAACTAGTCAAAACCGCAACCAACGTAAACGCCTCATAGGTGTGGTTGCAAGCCGCTCAGGTGATAAAACCATCAAGGTTGTATATTACTATAAGACGCCGCATCCTCTTTATAAAAAAGAAATTAAGCGTCGCACCGTTGTGCATGCCCATGATGAGGACAATGTTGCTAAAGTGGGTGACACAGTCGAAATCATGGAGACACGTCCGCTTAGCCGCACTAAACGCTGGTGCGTTTTAAGTGTTGTGCAAACTGCTCTACCTTTGACTGCTGTCAAAGAATAAGTGCGTTTTATTAATCATTTAAGGAATAAGGAATAAGCAATGATACAGATGGAAACAGACCTGGATGTAGCCGATAATACCGGCGCAAAACGGGTATCTATGATTCGTAAAATTGGGCATCGTAGCCGTACAGCGGGTATCGGAGATGTCATTATCGTTGCCGTTAAAGACAGCACACCCGATGCGTCTGTTAAGCGCGGTACCGTTGCACGTGCAGTCATTGTGCGCACCAAGTACGCTATTCGCCGTGTTGATGGTAGCTATATTCGATTTGATCGGAATGCAGCTGTTATTATCGATAAGGATGGCAACCCTAAAGGCACTCGTATCTTTGGCGCCATTGCACGTGAGTTACGTCAAAAAGGGTACATGAAAATTATTTCTCTCGCACCGGAGGTCTTGTAAATGTTTAAAGCAAAAATTAAAAAAGGAGACGAAGTCGTTGTAGTTGCCGGGGCTCGTCGCGGTCAACGGGGCAAAGTCTTAAATGTTAATGTTGAGACTGATAAGCCAAGAATTTTAATAGAGGGTGTCAATTTTTGTAAGCGCCATCAAAAAAAATCCGAAGCTCACCCCAATGGTGGCATTATTGAACGCGAAGCACCCTTGGCTTATTCCAATGTTATGCTTGCTGCTCATTTCGATGCGCGCAAACCCAAACCCTAAATAGCTTGTTTAGGTTTAAATTTCACATTAAGTCTGAGTTTTTTCAATAAAAAACAGCTTAGGTGTGCAATCTCTTAAAATTTAGCTTGCGCCCTTCTGAACTTCTTTCAGGATCGCCACTCCATTCAATTATTTCCGCAAAAAAATACACATGAAGATACCTGCCCTTAAGAAACATTACCTAGAGACGGTAGTGTCGGCACTTATCCAGTCTAATGGCTATAAAAATTGTCACCAAGTTCCTGTAGTGGAAAAAGTGGTGATTAATTCCGGCCTGAGCGCTGCTCACGAGAAAAACTGGATCCAGGAAGTCGCAAAAGAAATTGGGTTGATTACCGGCCAAAAACCGATTTTTACCCGCGCCCGTAAGAGTATTTCTAATTTTAAACTCCGTGAAGGGATGCCTATCGGCGTTAAGGTAACGCTCAGGGGGCCTCGCATGTACGAGTTCTTGGAGCGTCTTTTGGCCGTTGCTTTGCCTAATGTGCGGGACTTTCAAGGAGTGTCTCGTAAGCTCGATGGCCGCGGAAATTATAATTTAGGGATTTCCGATCACAGCATTTTCCCTGAAATCATGGTTGAGCCGGGTCGCAATAGTTTGGGTTTTGATATTACTATTGTTACATCAGCTAAAACAGATGATGAAGGCCGTGAATTGCTTAGCCTGATGGGGATGCCTTTCCGTCGTATTTCTACCGCTGCTTAACCTTTAAGTTTTAATTTCCATGGCGAAAAAATCTTCAATCGAAAAAAACGAACGCCGCAAGCGTTTGGTTGCCCAGTATGCAGAGCGTCGTAAAGAGCTAAAAGCTATTTTGGCAGCTCCTGCTACTTCCAATGAAGAGTTCTATAAGGCTCAACGTGCGTTGTGTGCTTTGCCGCGCAATAGTGCCCCGGCACGGGTTCGGAATCGTTGCAGTATTACAGGTCGCTGCCGCGCCTACATCGGCAAGTTCGGTGTTTCTCGTATTATGTTCCGCGAACTTGCTTCTCAAGGTAAGTTGCCTGGCGTAACAAAATCCTCCTGGTAACCTTTATTATATAGATCATGGCTTGTCACGATACCATAGGAGATTATTTAACCATCATTCGCAATGCGAGCACTGCTGGCAAAGCAGTGTGTTCCACTCAGTGGTCGCGTATGCGCTCTGAGATTGCTCGTATTTTACGCGATGAGGGCTATATTGCTCAATTTGCAGAGAAAACCGAAACACCAGGGCAGCGCAGAATTGAACTGACTTTGAAATACGTGAATGGCGTACCCGCTATTACCGGTATAGATCGTCATAGTTCGCCTGGTTGCCGTCTTTATTATGATACTCAGTCTATTCCGCGTGTTCTCGGTGGACTTGGAATTTCCATTATCACAACTTCTAAAGGCGTGATGAAAGACAATGAAGCCCGTCGTCAAAAAGTCGGCGGTGAATTACTTGCCAAAGTTTGGTAGGGGAGATTACAAATGAGTCGTACAGGAAAATTATCTATCGTTGTTCCAGCAGCTGTTAAAGTTGCTGTTAAAGAACATATCGTCTCTGTTGAAGGCCCGAAAGGGCAGTTAACGAAGACTTTTAGCACAAACGTTCAGATCACGCTTGCCGAAGGGCACTTGAGTGTTCTGCCTTTGGATGAGACTACGTTTGCCCATGCAATGCAAGGGACCGCTCGGTCTATCCTTGCAAGTATGGTGCAAGGCGTGCAAACCCATTATGTGAAAGACCTTGAGATTCAAGGTACCGGCTTTAAGGCTATTCTCAAGGGTAACACTATTGATTTGGCCTTGGGGTATTCACATCCTATTCTTTATGCTATTCCTGCGGGTATTACGGTCACCACTACTGATGGGGGGACTAAGATTAAAGTAGAGGGTGCCGATAAGCATATGGTGGGCCAAGTTGCCGCTGATATTAAACATTATTACCCTGTTGAGCCTTATAAAGGCAAGGGTGTACGCATTGTAGGACAATTCGTTCGTCGTAAAGAAGGCAAAAAGACCGCCTAGTTCATTTAAGGGACACACAACAGTCATGGCTTTAGAAAAATCAAAAATCCTCCTTCAAAAGCGCCGGTGGCGTATCCGTAAGAAAGTTAACGGTACAGCTGCACGCCCGCGTTTGGTGGTGAAATTTTCTCATGAGCATATTTATGCTCAATGCATAGATGATCGTGCCGGCACGACTTCTATTTACGTTTCCACCTTGGCGAAGGATCTCAAAGGCAAAGGGCTTAAACCTAATGTTCTTGGGGCTGCTGCTTTGGGTAGTATCTTGGGTGAAAAAGCCAAGGCTGCTGGAATTTCTCAAGTGGTGTTTGACCGTGCAGGTCGCACTTATCATGGTTGTGTAAAAGCATTTGCCGAAGCTGCTCGCTCAGCTGGTCTCATTTTTTAGTCTTTTGATATGAGTGGAAAGAAACCCAATTCCTCACGCAACTCTCAGAACCGGTCCGAGTCGGCCGAAGTTTCCGAATTTGTTGATAAAGTTGTTCATGTTAACCGCTGTTCTAAGGTGGTTAAGGGTGGGCGCCGTTTTAGTTTTTCTGCTCTGGTCGTATCCGGAAACCGCAAGGGATCTGTGGGTATTGGTCGTGGGGCCGCTAATGAAGTGGCAGAAGCTGTTAAAAAAGCAACTGAACGGGCCCGTCGTGATATGCGGTCTATTCAACTGCGTGGTCCTACTATTCCCCATTTAGTGCTTGGTCAAGCAGATGGTGGCCATGTCATGCTTCGTCCTGCTAGTGCGGGTACGGGTGTTATCGCTGGGGGAGGGGTACGCGCCGTTTTAGAAGCGGTTGGGGTGAAAGATATTCTTACCAAATCTTTGCGTTCTAATAATGCAATTGCCACCGTTTATGCGACCGTGAACGGTCTCATTCAATTGCGCTCGGCTGAGCAAATTCGGGAATTGCGCACCGCAGTTTCCAACTCTTAAGATTATTTTTATGAAGCTTCATCTTTTACCTACTATTGAAGGCGCAACTCATCGTAAAAAACGAAAAGGTTGCGGTCGTGCTTCTGGCCATGGCAAAACTTCTTGTCGCGGCATGAAGGGGGGCAAAGCGCGTAGTGGTTACGGCGTGCGTCCTGGTTTCGAAGGTGGACAAACCCCTTTGTGGATGCGTGTCCCTAAGCGTGGTTTTACGCGTACTGCTTTTCAATGCCCTTATTCCATTGTTAATTTGGAAGACTTAGTTCGTGTTGAAGCGGATGACATCGACCGCGATGTTTTAGTGAGGGCTGGATTGGTTCGTCCTAATTCAGATCGGGTAAAGCTCTTGGGTGCAGGAGAATTGGTTCGCAAGATTCACGTTCATGTGCATATGATTTCTGCTTCTGCTCGAGCCAAAATAGAAGCCCTTGGTGGTCAAGTCACCATTATTGAGTAACTCATTATTCGGGTTTAAACATTCCCCATGTTATCGGCTTTTGCTAATTGTCTAAAAATCCCTGAGCTTCGTCAGCGTATATTCTTTACGCTGGGGCTTATTTTTGTTGCACGTGTAGGGGCAGTATTGCCCTTGCCGGGAATCGATCCTACTGGCTTGCAAGCCTTTTTTGCAAGCCAAGCCGCTTTAGGGGGAGGGTCCTTGCTTGGCCTTTACGACATGTTCACGGGGGGTGCTTTACTTAAAGGCGCCATTTTTGGCTTAGGGGTTATGCCCTACATTAGTGCGTCGATTATATTTCAATTGTTGACGCCGGTTGTCCCTTCATTGGCTCGTTTGCAGCTTGAAGGAGATGTTGGTCGTCAAAAACTTAATCAGTATACCCGTTATGCAACCATTGTGGTTTGTGTTGTACAGGCTATGCTCTTGGTTTTTGCACTGACAAAAAACCCTGGGTCACTAATGCCGGGTTACGATGTGCGTACTTTTGGGCCTATTGTTATTGTTGGTTCGTCTTGGTTTTTGTTTACCTCAACGATTTTTTTAACCGCTGGTACGATGATACTTATGTGGCTGGGAGAACAAATTACGCAACGAGGGGTTGGTAATGGTATCTCTGTCCTTATTACCGTTGGGATTTTGGCGGATTTGCCCCAGGCGATTGTACAAGCCTATCATTTATTCCGTAAGCCTATTGGCTCTACTGGTCCTGATTTAGGCCTTGCGCAGGCTGCTTTGATGATTTCTCTTCTTTTAGCCGTTGTAGCGGGCATTGTAGCGGTAACACAAGCTACTAGAAAAATACCCGTACAGTACGCTAAGCGTGTCGTAGGGCGTAAAGTTTATGGCGGTCAAACTTCTTTTTTGCCTTTAAAAGTTAATTATTCCGGGGTTATGCCCGTTATTTTTTCGAGCGCTATCTTAGTTTTCCCTCAACAGATTTTTGCTTATTTGGGCGCTGCAACTAATTATCGCTTTTTTCAAGATGCCGCTATGTATTTGATGCCAGGCGCTGCAACTTATTATGTGCTGTATGGTTTTTTGATCTTTGCGTTTAGCTATTTTTGGGTCTCTATTATGTTTAAGCCCATTCAAATTGCTGATGATTTAAAGAAAAATGGTGGGTATATTCCTGGGGTTCGTCCAGGGCAGCCAACGGGCCAGTTTTTAGACTTTGTGATGACGCGGCTTACATTTGCCGGGGCTATTTTTTTGTTGGGCATTGCCCTTTTCCCTAATTTTTTAAATCATGCCTACCATGTCCCTTACGGGATTGCCCTTTTCTTTGGCGGCACAGGTACGCTGATTTCGGTAGGGGTTGTGCTAGATACGATGCGTCAGATAGAGACTTTTCTCTTGCAACGTCATTACGATGGTTTTTTGAAAAAAGGCCGCATCCGGGGACGGAGTGACGCTCGCTTGAGTCAAGCTTTAGATGTAGCTGAAGTCCAAGGAGTAGGGGCGTTATGGTTGCCGCTTGGTATTCTGTTTTCTATAGGCATGGTGGCCTGGGCACTGCGTAACTTTAGTTAGTGGGCAATATGATTCCCATTAAGACTGAAGCAGAAGTTTCTAAAATGCGTGCAGCTTGTCGCATTGCAGCCGATGTGCTTGAATCTTTGGCCCGTTTTGTTCAACCAGGGATGTCTACTTACGATCTTGATCAAAAAGGTAAGTCTTTGATCGAGGGGTATGGTGCCAAGAGTGCGTGTTACGATTATAAAGCAGGTGTACGCCACTATCCGGCCTATACCTGTATTTCTGTTAATGAGGAAGTTGTCCATGGAATTGGCAGCAAAACCCGCATGATACAGCCTGGGGATGCGGTTTCGCTTGATATTTGTGTTATGTATGACGGCTTTGTCGGTGATAATGCTCGTACCGTATTAGTTGGCTCTACTCATCCTGAAACAGCGCGTCTTGTGAAAGAAACGCAAACTGCTTTAGGTTTGGGAATACAAGAAGCCCGTGTCGGTAATCGTATTGGTGATATTTCAGCTGCAATCCAAAAACATATTCAAGCTTCTGGGTTTAGCATAGTCCGCGATTTTGTTGGACATGGGGTTGGCCGCTCGATGCATGAAGCGCCTCAAATCCCTAATTTTGGCCGTCCCGGCGTAGGCCCAAAACTTTCCGCAGGGATGACTCTCGCTATAGAACCTATGGTCAATATGGGTACTGCTGCTATCGAATATGCAGCAGATGGGTGGACTGCCCTGACCCGTGACCGTAAGCCATCAGCTCATTTCGAGCATACTGTTCTTATAACTCCTTCTGGGCCAGAGGTTTTGACGATTTCTAATCTTTAGTCGTTTTCATGTAATTTTTCCTTTACCCATCACCAAAACTTGTTCAGCCTTCCAATTCCTTTTCATTTGAAGTTATGCCACGGTTACTAGGGGTAGACATCCCAGACAACAAACGCGTAGAGATTGCTCTACGCTACATCTACGGTATTGGTCCTACGCGGGCTAAGCTCATCGTTGAAACGATGGGGTTAGATCCTGCAATGCGGGCCAAAGATCTTTCTGAGGAGCAGTTGAATAAAATCAATTCGCTTATCACAGAGAATCATTATAAGGTGGAGGGTGACCTTCGCCGTGATATTGCGGGCAATATTAAGCGCCTGCAGTCCATCCAAAGTTACCGGGGGATTCGTCATCGCAAGGGCTTGCCTGTACGCGGTCAACGTACCTCCACGAATGCTCGCACACGTAAGGGGGCTCCCCGTACGGTTGGTGCGGCTAAAAAAGCTACTAAGTAGTTAAGTCTTTTCCATGAGTGAACAAAACGAGCCATTAGCGCCTATCGCGCCTGTTTCTGAAGCTAAAGTGCCTAAGAAAAAAGTTAAAACCGAGGTTGCCCTTGAGGCAGTTGCATCCACAGAAGGTGCTGCCGAAGCCCCTCGTCCTTCACAGCCTACGGCTCAAGATCTGCTTAAAGATGATTTGGGTGAAATTAAGGTTAGGCGGGCCAAGGGGAGCAAAAATATTACCCATGGTATCTGCACAATTTTAGCAACGTACAACAATACCAAGGTTGCGTTTACCGATCAAACGGGCAATGTCATTTCTTGGTCGAGTGCAGGTAAATGTAACTTTAAGGGGTCGCGTAAATCGACTGCTTATGCCGCCCAAGTGGTAACCCAAGATGCTGCTCGCGTAGCCCTTTCCCACGGGATGAAAGAAGTTTCAATCCGTGTTAAGGGTGCTGGTATGGGTCGGGATTCATCTGTGCGGGCCGTTCAAGCAGTGGGTCTTAATGTTTCGTCTATTGTTGATACAACACCCGTTCCACACAATGGCTGTCGCCCTCCTAAGCGTCGCCGCGTCTAGTTTTTAACCTTTTAATTTTTATCGGATATGTCTCGTTATACGGGTCCTACACAGCGCATTAATCGTCGCTTCGGGCAGGCTATTTTCGCCCCATCTAAGGCTTTTGAAAATAAGCCTTATCCTCCTGGTATTCATGGTCCTCGTTTGCGCCGCAAGGTGTCTGAATATGGCCTAGGTTTAAACGAAAAGCAAAAGCTTCGTTTCATGTATGGCTTAAGCGAAAAGCAATTTCGTTTAACGTTTGCCCGTGCAAAAAATGAGCGGGGTATTACCGGAGAAACGTTCCTTCGCATGTTAGAAATGCGTTTGGACAATGTTGTTTACCGTCTTGGTTGGGGTCGTTCCCGTGCAGCCGCTCGCCAATTTGTGAACCATGGACACATTTGTGTAAATGGTCATAAGGTTGACATTTCTAGCTACCGGTGTACCCCTGGTGACGAAATTACCATTTGCGCTCGTACTTCTTCTAAGCAACTGGCAACGCGTTGTATGGAGGAGACTCAAGCCCGTGTAGTTCCTGCGTGGATTAGCCTCGAAGCCGATGCGCTTAAAGGGGTTATCAATCGCGAGCCTACGCGTGACGAAGCTGAGCCTGGCATCAACGAACAGTTGATCGTCGAGTTCTATAGCCGTTAATTTCTTTCAATCGGTCCTTATATATTTTCTGTCCGTCGATTATGATCAAACGCCTTGGCAAGTTCGAGCTCCCTAAACGCCTCGTAAAAGTTGAAGAAACAGCGACAGATACGTACGCCCAATTTGTAGCTGAGCCCTTTGAAACGGGTTATGGTTACACCGTGGGCAATGCGCTGCGTCGTGTTTTGTTAAGCTCGATTGAAGGGGCGGCTATTGCATCTATCAAGATTGACGGCGTCCATCACGAGTTTCAAACGGTTGAAGGTATTGTGGAAGATGTTACTGACATCGTTCTCAATCTTAAAAAAGTGCTCCTCAAGGCCGACCGCCGTGATACCTTCAAGCTCTTAATAGATGTAGAGCGCGAGGGCGCTGTGACAGCTGGGGATATTACTTTGGATATGGGCTTAGAGGTAGTTAACCCAGACCAAGTCATTTGTACCTTAAGCAAGAAGCATCGCTTCCGTGCGGAGATTGAAGTTAAAGTGGGCCGTGGCTATTGCCCAGCTGAAGATAATAAGCAAGAAGAACAATCCATCGGGGTTATTCCTATTGATTCCATTTTCAGCCCTGTGCGCCTGGTTAAGTACTCTATTGAGAATACACGGGTAGGCCAAATGACCGATTTTGACCGGTTGAATCTTGAAATTTCAACAGACGGTCGCTTAACCCCGGACGAAGCTTTGAAAGAAGCTGCTTCTATTTTGCGTCATCACCTCGATATTTTTGATCGGGTCAGTGATATGTCGGTTGAGTTTGAAGCCGAAGGCCGTGAAGTGAGCGAAGAGCAAAATCGCTTGCGCAAGCTTCTCAATATGAGCGTTAACGAGATCGAATTATCCGTTCGTGCCGCTAACTGCCTTAATAATGCTAATATCACCACTGTGGGTGAGTTGGCTATGAAGAGCGAGCAAGAGATGCTCAAATACCGCAACTTTGGCAAAAAGTCATTAAATGAAATCAAAGAGCGTCTATCGCAGCTCGGCCTTTCCTTAGGCATGAAGCTGGATGAGCGCCTTTTGAGCAAGCTACCTGTTGCAACTGCTCAACAAGCTTAAAGATAACAGGAAATAAGTTTATACTGAAGTAACATGCGTCACGCCAATCATCGATTTACACTTGGGGTTACTAAAGCTCATCGCTTTGCCCTTATGTCTAACTTAGCTGCGGCTCTTTTCCGCCACGGCCGAATTGAGACCACACTGACTAAAGCCAAAGCGCTTCGTCCTTTTGCTGAGCGTATGATAACGCTCGCGAAAAAAGCCCATTTGGCGCAGGACCCTGCTCAAAAAGTACATTTTCGCCGGTTGGCTTTGAGCCATGTGCGGGATCAAGAAGCCGTTCGCATGCTTTTTAATGAGCGCGCGACGGAGTTTTTGAGTCGCCCCGGTGGTTATACACGCGTTTTCAAACTTGTTCCTCGTTTGGGTGACGCTGCTAATATGGCGCTTATAGAGCTGATCAAAGGGGATGATATTGGGTTCCAAAGCCGTTCACGCCGTGCTGCGAAAGCCGTTAAAAAAACTGGTAGCCGTACACGTAAGGCAGCTACAACGACTGAAGCAGTCAAAGTAGAAGCCGCGACAGAAGAGGCCCTTGCCCCTGTGGCTGAGGCGACTGAGTCTTCTGCAAGCTAAGGTTTTGTAGCGAAGCGATTAACGCTTTATAGTTGGCCTCAAAAGCAGTGAGTGGGAATAACTTTCCTCTACTGCTTTTGAGGCCACTGTCATAAAAATGTCTTCACATCCTGCGCTTCTCATTGTCCATGATAGTACTGCTTTAGGCGGGGCGGAGCAGATGTTGCTAGCGATTTTAAAAGCCGCTCGCTCGTGGGGGATCAAAACATATTTAATTACCCGCAGGAAGGAAGCCTTGTTTGCTGAGTTTTGCGCTCTGACAGATGGTCATTTAGTGCTTCCTTTTCCTTACCCACGGAAGCCGAAGAGTTGGGTGCATTTGCTTTCTTTTTATTGTAAAACGCGATCTTGGGTAAAACGGTTGCCACATCCTGTATGTGTGCTTTCGGGGGATTTTTATAGCCTGTGGGCGACGCTCTTATTGAAGGCCCCTGATCGCACGGTTTATAGTCTATGGCAGGGGGCTTTAAATCCACATTCGGCTAGGAAGTGGGCTTGGTATGGGGCTAACCGGGCAGATGGTCTGATAGCTGCTTCTCCTGTTATTGAGTCTATGCAAAAAAGCGGCGGTATCCATAAGCCTTTTATTGTCCTGAATCCTACCCTTGATACCCAGCGGTTTGATCCTGCTATTTATGACCCGGTTGCTATTCGTCAGACCTTGGGCTTTCAATCGCAAGATTTATTGGCTTTATGTACTGGGAGAATAGGCGAGGGGAAGGGGCAGCTTTGGCTTGCAGAGGCTTTTTTGAAGGATGAGCGGTTAAAACATTGGAAGCTTCTTTTAGCCGGGCCGATTAATGAAGGGCATGAGTTTTTGAATACCCTTAAAGCCCTCGATACGAATAACCGTTTGCATCTATTGGGCTCTCGTACAGATATTCCAGAGCTCTTGGCGATTGCCGATTTAACTATTTTTCCCGGAAATTGCCCAGAGAGCTTTGGTTTAGGTGTTGCTGAGGCGGCGCTTATGAATTGTCCGCTTTTAGCAACGGCCGTTGGGGCCATTCCTTATTTATTGCTGGAGCATCCAGGTCTTTTAAAAGTGGAAAATCGTGCACTTCTTTTTGACCTATGGGCGAATAATCCCTTAGAGTCTTTTAAACCCAGTTCCGCTGTGCGGGCTCATATTAAAACATTGATTGATCGCACACAGTGGGAGGCAACTTTAAAGTCCCTTTTAGGTTTAACCGTTTAATGTTATTATGGACGTTGGTTTTGGCATTTTTAGTGCGTTTATCATAGGCATTGCCTTACTAGGGGCCTTTATAGGCATGGCCCTTTATGACTATCGCAATCTTTTATGGTATCAAGGCAAGCGGGAGCGCCAGGCCTTTCATTGCATTCAATGTGGGTGTGTTTTTGCTGTACGTTCTTCTAAGCGCTTAGCGAGTTGCCCTAGTTGTGGGTGGGGTAGTCAGCGTTTACGTTTCTAATTTACATGTCCACAATCCATTGGTTTAGGCTAGATCTTCGTTTGCAGGATAATCCTGCTTTAAAGGCCGCATTGGAGCGTCCGGGTGGCGTCATTCCTCTGTATATTTATAGCCCGGAAGAAGAGGCTCCTTGGGGGCCTGGTGGGGCTTCGGCTTGGTGGTTGCATCATGCATTGGTGGATTTGCAGGCAGAGTTGAAGGCCAAGGGGCTGCATCTTATTATTCGAGAAGGTTCGGCTCAGTCTGTTTTAGAAGCTTTAGCAGAAGAAACAGGGGCTCATACAGTTACGTGGAGTCGTCGTTACGAGCCTCACATCGTAGCCCGTGATAGTCAGATCAAAACGGCCCTTAAAGATAAAGGCATAGAGGCGCTTTCGTTTAACAGTGCGCTTTTGTTCGAGCCCCATACGTTAAAAAATAAAGCAGGGGGGCCTTTCCAGGTCTTTACTCCTTTCTGGAAGCATTGTCAGGGGCTTTTGCATGGAGGGCCAGTAGAGATGCCGCAAGGCCCTTGGCAGGGTGTTGATTATAATATCAGCAGCTTATCTGTTGATGATTTATTACTCCTTCCAAAGCTGCCTTGGGCGAGTGGGCTTGCATCAACGTGGGAGGTTTCACGTAAAGGCGCACAAGGGACGCTTCAATATTTTATAGACCATCATATTCATGATTATAGCGTACAGCGGGATTATCCTTCTCAGGGCGGTACGTCTCGCTTGTCCGCTTATTTGCATTTTGGGCAGATAGGCCCGCGGGAGGTTGTCTTCGCCGTTAAGCAAGCCATCCCTATTGCAACGCCCAATACAGATAAGTTTTTAGCAGAAATTGGCTGGAGGGAGTTTGCTTACCATTTGCTTTGGCATTTTCCACATACACCCGATGCTCCTTTAAGGCCTGTTTTTGAAACCTTCCCTTGGGAGCCTAATCCTGTATGGGTAGAGGCTTGGCAAAAAGGACAAACGGGTTATCCTATCATTGATGCGGGCATGCGGGAGTTATGGCAAACGGGTACACTGCATAACCGGGTGAGGATGGTGGTCGCTTCTTTTTTAGTGAAGCAGCTTTTGCAGCCGTGGCAGGCAGGGGCACGTTGGTTTTGGGATACACTCGTTGATGCAGATTTAGCGAGTAATACTTTGGGTTGGCAGTGGAGTGCTGGGTGCGGGGCAGATGCTGCTCCTTATTTTCGCGTATTTAACCCTATTTTGCAGGGGGAGAAGTTTGATAAAGAGGGGGCCTATGTGAAGCGCTATGTACCGGAGCTCCGCCATTTACCGGCTAAGTGGCTCCACCGCCCGTGGGAGGCAGGCTCTGAAACGCTTGAAGATGCGGGTATTGTCTTGGGTAAAACGTATCCTTGCCCTATAATATTACCTGCTGAAGGTCGAGACCGAGCTTTGGCAGCTTATCATTATTTTCGATCGAACTCATCACCCCATGCAGACGTTTAATTATTCCGCAACATTTCCCGTAACGGCTGAAGTTCTTTTTGATTGGCATAAGCGAAAGGGGGCCTTTGAGCGTCTGACTCCGCCTTGGGCAGGTGTTCGGGTTATGGATTCAAATGGCGGGATAGAGGCTGGGGGATGGGTGAAAATTAAAACTCCCCCTCTTGGGCTTATTAAGTGGGAGTTAATCCATGGAGCGTATGCAGAAGGGAAGGTCTTTACCGATCAAGCTCTTAAAGGCCCTTTTAAGTATTGGAAGCATGGGCATCATTTTTCAACCAATGAAACAGAGCAGGCTGTTCTTAAAGAAACCATAGACTATGACTTGCCCAAAGGGTTACAGTGGCTGCATCCTTTTGTTGAAGGAGAATTAAAGCGTCAATTTAAAGCCCGTATGGAGCGTTTGGCCGCAGAGGTTTTATCTCCCGGTTTAGAGGTAGACGTAGCCCCGCTGGTTATTGCTATTACGGGGGCCCGTGGGCTTATAGGCTCCGCGTTGATACCTCTATTAACGCTTAAAGGCCACACGGTGCGTTCTTTGGTACGGCATAAAGAACACTTAAAGGCAAATGAGTACGCCTATAATGCACGGACGGGCGAAGGGCTTGTAGCGGCTTTAACCGGGTGCGATGCCGTTATTCATTTGGCGGGGGAATCTATTGCCGGGTATTGGACCTGTGCTAAAAAAGAAGCCATTCGTTTTAGCCGAGAACGGGGGACTCAGGTGATGGCCGAGGCGATTCAGCAGCTTCCACAGCCTCCGCGTGTTTTTATTATGGCTTCGGCGGCCGGATATTATGGGGAAACGCAGGCCCCTGTAGATGAAGGGGCGCCTAAGGGGCAGGGCTTTTTGGCAGATGTCGTAGCCGCTTGGGAAGCAGCCGCGCAACCAATCGAAGCCCTCGGGGTGCGTGTGGTCAAGTTAAGGCTAGGGGCCGTTTTAAGCCCTAATGGGGGGATGTTAAAGGCGATGCTACCTTCTTTTCAGATGGGGCTTGGGTCTATATTTGGAACAGGAAAAGCCTTGCTATCATGGGTTAGTATTGAGGATGTCGTGCTTGTTTTTTACCGTGCGCTGATGGACGAAGCCTTTCAAGGCGCGATTAATGTTGGTGCGCCTGAGCCTATTAGTCGGTCCCATTTTGCTCAATTATTGGGCCATGTGCTGGCTCGTCCCGTTTGGTTGAAGTTACCGGAAAAGTTAATGTGTAGCCTCGGCGGGGAGGTGGTGCAGGAGCTTTGTTTTAAAAATAATGCGGTGCGGCCTCATTTTTTAGAGTCGCAGGATTATGTATTTCGGGATGCTCATTTAGAGTCTGCTCTGCGCAGGTTACTGGGGAAGTAAAAGAGACTTTTGCCATACCATTTCCCTGGGGCAATTAATTATCTAAGGCATCTGTAATTAATGACAGTTGTATAGGCGTGTCTATATAGCCACTGCCTGATCTAAATACAGTCGTGTTTATGCATTGATGATTGAGGCCAATGACTTGGCTTAAGTTCCAATAGGCAATATCTTCATGCTCTTGAAAAATTTCAGTCACTTTTGTATCCGGCTTACAAAAGAATAGATTGGTAAGCCCGGCTCCATGGGAGGCCACGATATGATCGGCATTTTGGAAAAGGGCTATTTGCTCGACCACGCTTAATGCCTCTAAGTGTACCGTCAAAAAGCCACGTTTTTCGAGAAGTGTTGTTAAGTCAGCTTCATTGAGCATGCGCCGATAGGAAGCTTTGGATCGAGAGATGAAAATCTTTTTTGCACCAGGTACTTTAGCTGTGGGTAGTTCTACTGCATGAGGCAAAAAGGTTTTCCTGATATCTTCCGCCAACCAACTGGGAGTTATGCGTTTGTGTATAGGAGCAGAAGGGATGATGAGTTCATCAGCTTCAATATAAGTACTATGGTTGGCTTCGATAATTTTTTTAAAATCAATGCCTATCATCTTCAAAGTCTCACGCATATAGGGTTGCGTGAGTGAGGGTAGATAGAGCCAATCATACTCCATGGATGCGGACGCAAGGAGCATGATTTTCGGTAGCACACCTGTCATCCAATGGCAGTAGTTTTCGGGGTAGGCTTGTGTCACAACCGCTACTTTACCTTTGATAAACGTAGGATCCGGGGGTCGAACATCATGGGGTGGTAGAAATGAGTGCAGCTCGTTAATCAAATAGCCGTCTATCACGCAAATTCCCTGTTCGTAGAAAACCCGACCTTTTTTTGCTGTGAGGATGAATATTTCTGGGACAAGGGCGCCTTCTTCTTTAGGTGTTATAGTAGAAGCGATAGGGAAGGGTTTTAAATTGACCGTTTGAGCGTTTTTGATTTTTAAATATGAGACGTTTTCCGTGCTTTTTAGAAGCGTTTCCAGTGGTATGATGGGGGTAGAATAAGCCTTGGTGCGGCTTAGCTCAAGGGTACGGGCTATGAGATGGGCGGGGTAGCATCGAGTTAAGTTTGTGGGATGTGATTATTAAGCGCAAGGGAGTTTCTCGGCATAGCATCACGTAGTAATTGTGCTTAAATTTCAAAAGGCCTAGTTGGAAAAATTTGGAAATGCTTATTGTTTTTTATGGTATCTCATTACAATCTAGAAATTCTGTTTTTCATGGATTCTACTTCTGCTATCCCCCCTCATGCGTTTAAGTTTCGGCCGTGGCTACTCGCAGCTCGTCCAAAAACGTTAACGGCCAGTGCAGCCCCCGTAATGGTGGCTTCTGCTTTGGCCTGGCATGCAGGGGCTTTTCAGCCAGTTGCCGCCGGGCTTTGCCTTGTCTTTGCCATGCTTTGTCAAATAGGGGCCAATTGGGTCAATGATTTAGCTGATTACCGCCGTGGGGCAGATCATGCCGGGCGTATTGGTCCCCAGCGGATGGTTTCCTCCGGCCACATTACCCCTCAGGCGATGCAGCGGGCAGTAATGGGCATTTTTGCAATTGCGTTCATGGTCGGCTGTGGGCTTATCCCTTTTGGGGGGTGGAAGCTGCTTTATATTGGTGGGGCCAGTGTTATAGCGGCTTGCCTTTACAGTGCCGGGCCAAAGCCCTTGGCGTATATAGGCCTGGGGGATGTAGTGGATTTTGTCTTCTTCGGCTTTGTCGCTACAGTGGGGACGTATTATGTGCAAGCCGCGGCCTTTCCTGCTCCCGTATGGATTGCTGCTCTTGGGGTGGGGTGTATGATTAACAACATTCTACTTATTAATAATGCGCGCGATGTGGAGAGTGACCGGCCCGTTGGCAAGCGTACCCTGGTCGTACGCTTTGGGCGGACGTTTGCTTTCTTTTTTTACCGTACCTGCGGGCTATTAGCCTTGGCGGTTGGGCCTATTTTATGGAGCCGGTTTGGGTATAATTGGACAGTTTTGTTGCCCTTGGCCTTGTACCCGCAGATGTGGCGTCTTCAGCGTAGGTTATTAACTGCCAAAACCCCTGAGGCCTGGGGTATTGTTTTTGAAGGTACAGCAAAGCTTGTTCTCTTTTACAGTATACTTTTGGCCGTAGGGATTGTCTTGTAATTAATTGCTAGGAGTTTTTACTGCGCGCTTGCATCCAAAGTTCAGTTTACAGTATAAATCATCCTTTCGCTTTTCTTTTAAATCTATTTCTCATGGCCGCTAATAATATCCTTCATCTCGATAACGCTTCTTTTGACGACGTTTTAAAAAACACGACGACGCCTTTATTGGTAGATTTTTGGGCTCCATGGTGTGGTCCTTGCAAAGCGATTGCCCCTATTTTAGACGATATCGCTAAAGAGCTTACCGGCAAAGTGACGATTGCTAAAGTCGATGTAGATAATAATCAAGACTTAGCCGCTCGTTTTGGGGTGCGCGCTATTCCTACGCTCCTCATTTTTAAAAATGGCCAAATGGTTGAGCAAATCGTGGGCCTTAAGAGTAAGTCGGACTTAATGGCCAAGTTAAGTTAACCCTTTTCTTTGTCTTAAAAATCGAAGCAAATCCCTGCTTCAAGTAGCGGCTGGGCCTTAGGGAGGAGGACTATGGGCTTAGGTCCGCCTTTAGCCGCTTCGTTTTGAGAGCACGTAAAAAGCCAGCGGCCGCCTATAATAAAGGCACACGCATGGGTTAATTGCCACCTGGCTCCTATAAAGAGTTGCGCGGCGGGTGTCCAAAAAGTGGCTCTATGCTTAGAGGCGCTGATGGTTGGTGTTGTTTCTTTTAGACCGGGGGCAGTTGTAGTCTCTATTGTAGTCTTTGTAGTCTGCGTCTGGGTTTTGTTGTAGAGTGCCCCTGCTCCTATTCCACAATATAAAAAAAGGCCGCTATCTTTAAAAAGGGGACCCGTGTGGTAGATGTAATTTCCGAACACACCATAGCGCCTTAGCGTAGATTTAGATTGCCTCTCTACGCTTCCCACAAACACCAAGTCTCCAGGAAGGGGGGCTTCTGGTTCTTGTACCACTTGATAACTGTGCTCATGGGCTGTTTGATCCAGCCAAAGACCTTCTACTTGTAATGTATGATGAGGGGTAGGGGCCCATCCTGCTCCAATAGCGCTGCCTCCACCAGAAAACCCACGTGTTTTAGGCGCCCATAAGCCTGTTATTTTTAAACTTATACAGGGGGCTCCCAGGGCAATACCTTGAATGCACATTATTCCTATAATAATGCACGTTTTTTTCAGTAACCTTTGCCTGGGGTGGCCCCGTTTCATGAATTAGAGTTGGCTTAATTTTTGGCGTGCCTTAATTAAAGTCTGAGTCATTTTTTGCGTATCCGTTGTTAGGGTTTCCAAAGTTTGAGAGCGTTGGACGGATTCTTCTAACACGGCCTTAATCGCTGGGTCGGAGAAGGTATAAGCATCTAAGTTTTTTATTTTATTGGCTGCCAGGTTGTCTCGAAGCTCAGCTAATACAGGGGCATCTGGGGACAGATCAATAGTCGCCATTTCCATATTGGTATTCATTTTTTGGATGAGCACGTGTTCCCCTGCTGTTAATATAGTCTCCACTGTTTTAAGGTTTTTATCGATGAGGGCCGTCATTATAGGGATCTCTTGTTGCAAACAGGTCACCCATAGGGCAATGGTGCTTTGGCGAAAGGGGTCAAATAAATTACTTAAGACAAGTTGTAAGCTTTCATTATCGGTAATATCTGATCCATGGTCTATCATGCATTGTATAATGCTATTGCCAGAAAGGAGCACTTGAGATTCCAAAAGCTCTATTGTCAATGCAGTGGGCATGTATACATTCCTCAACGAAGCACTTGTTTAATGTAGCGTTTTATAAAAGGATCCAATGTTTTGTCTTCAGTGAGTTTAGTTTCTGCTTTATCTAATTGGGTTTTAATTTGGTCGGACATACCACGTGTATTTGGGCCTAATTTATTATATAAATCACATAATCTGTCAGAGGGGTTATCTGCTAATAATGCACAGACAGATGCATGTGTACCCGGGCAACAGGGGTCTTTCCCTTGGAGGACCATTGCGTCGGAGAGAGCCGTTACGTTAGTCCATGTCCCCATATTTAGGGCAAAGGTACAGCACAGGGCGCTATGTTCAATTTTTGCTGCATTATCGATACAGTTTTGGAAGGGAGGTTCAAAAAGAATCGCGTCAATGCAAATATTGGATAGTAGGCATCGAGCTTCACATGCTTCCACCAAGAGACCGCATGTAGAATGCTTTGATTTTAAGGAACTTGCAGGAAGGAGTGACGAGTGTACATGCGGTACTCGAGGAACGACAACCGAGCAAGAACTTAAAAGAAAGGTATTATGCATGCGGTCTCTTGACTAAGAAGCTTTAAGGGCTTCTAGTGGTTTTATAACCCTGCCGCTACTAGGGCCGTTTCAATCGTCCCTGCTGCATTTTGGCTATAGACGATTTGGATAATCGCATTCTTTGTATCCACGTCTCCCGTTGCAAGGCCCGAGCAAGGATAGTCGCCGATAGTAAGCGGGGCTCCGATGACGGCTGCAGCATTAGGTAAGTTTGTAACTAACAGGGCGCTGGAAGTGGCGCAATTGGCATGGTCTGTTGCGCGTGAACTAAAGTCTGTGAATTGAGTTTGTACAAGCGTTTGCTGGGCTGCGAGGCTGGCGTCACTCAAGGCTTCTGCTTCATCCGAGTAAACTTTGAAGAAAGTTACACAAGCTTTCCAGGGCGTATTATTAACCCCGATCCCATTATTTACTGGGTCAAATAAGGCTCCTATAAATGTATTGAGAGCGGCCGCATCAGCTAGTCCGCAAGTGGCCCAATTAGCCGCATCCGTCACTTGGGCTGCAGCAAAAGCGGCCGCATTAAGGGCTAATAAATGTCTAGACTCTAAGGATTGAAGAGATAACGAATTTTGCATGGGGGTAGATTAGGGGTTAGACTAACTTTAAATGAGGTTATTATAAAATAACTTCATTTAAAGTTAGTCTAATTCTTATGCGAAATCAATACCTTATTCTAAAGGGGCCCATTCAAGGGTGAAGTGCAGCACTTGGTGAACAAGTGGTCAGCTTCAGGAAGA
>JANYEO010000184.1 GCA_025363025.1 Opitutia bacterium | reverse complement strand
TGGGCTTCTGTTGGTGCATCTGTTGCTTTCATACTCTATTCTATTATACGTATGGGGGTGATCACTGCTTTAGTAGCTCAAGCCATAAACTTAATTTGTGGGGCTGATGTGATTACAGTCATTCTGCTCACAGGGGCTATTGTTATTTTTTATACCTACATGTCAGGTATTGAGGGAGTCATGTGGACGGATCTTTTTCAGACTATCATCCTTGTTGTGGCGGGCCTCTCATCGGTGTATTTCTTGACGAAAGGCATTTCAACGGGGGGTGAAGCATTGCCGGGTAGTGGAACAGCGAACTGGGGGCAGCTCTTAGCAGGCGCTTCGATAAAGTTTGATCTTAAAACCTTTTTGCCGATGGCGTGTTTTTTGGCCGTTGAGCGTACCTACGATTACACCGCTTCACAATGTATGGCACAGCGTTATTTGGTGGCACGTACGGAAGGGCATGCTAAGGCGGGGTTATTAGTCGGGGGATTGTTGATTCCAGTCGTAGTGGGGCTCTTTTTTGTTATCGGTGTTTTGCTTTATAATTTCTATCAAATGCAGTTACCTGGCTTGGTTGATACTATTAGGAGTGCCGATGGTGTTTTTGCGCACTTTATAGCGCATCAATTTCCAGACGGATTGAAGGGTTTGGCCGTTATCGGGATTTTAGCTGCGGCCATGAGCAGTATCGATACTGGTATTAATAGCAGTTCGACTGTACTTATTTGTAATCTCTACGAACCTTATTCAAAGGCTCCGGAACTTAAAAAAGCCCTGTTAACCTCTCAAATACTGCGCACTTCTTCGGTGGCCTTTGGCGTTCTTGGGATTTTAGCGGCTTGTATTGTATATCTGAGCGGTGAATGTGCTTTTGATATGCTTTGGAAGGGGATAGGGGTTGTGATTCCTGGTATATTTGGCCTGTTCCTACTGATGCGCATGAGTAAAAAAGCAGGTCCAAAAGCGGCTATGGCTGGCGGAGCTGTAGGGTTAGGTTTAGCAATTTGGATGACGGCAACGGAAGGCCTTGACCATCTTTTGGCCTCACCCTTTTATTATATGTGGGCGATGCCCGCGAGTGTTATGGCGACGGTCTTTGTTGGGTGGGTTGCTAGCTATTTTACAAAAGAAGAGGTGGCGATTCAGCAAGGAATCGCAATACATTTATCAACTGATCGATCCCAAATTGCTCAAAAGCGTAAGCGTACGAAGAAAAACATTTTTACCGATTCTTTGCGCCCGAAGATGTTCTACCGCATTTATGCTGCTATGGCGATAGTGGTAGCTGTGCTTTTATACATAGAAGGCAAACGTTTTTCATTTGTCGAAATGGATTATCGTTTAGTGATGAGCGCCATTTTTAGCCTGCTCCTTGTAGCAGTTGGGCCCTTCTTTATCGAAAACGTTTATAACAAGCGTTATGCGAGTTTCTATTTAACGCTTCTGGGGTTCGCGTTACCCTTTGTTGGCTCAATCGCTTTATTTTCACGACCAGATGAGCCTTTTGGTGGCTATTTTTATCTATTAACCGTTGCTGTATTGGGGACGATGGTTGGCTGGACTATGCTCGGACTAATCACTATGGTATCTACGGCGGTGGCAGCGCAAGTAGTGGGGTTTTTATACCCTCAAATAGGGATTCCCGATAATTGGGCAATGATTGCCATTGGCGTTTTGGCCACCTTTACTTATTATGCCTTTGCTGCTGCGCGTGATAATATGGTGAGCGAACGCACCTTGACATCGGTCCATAATATTTTGGAAAAATTATATGCGCGTACCATGGACGTTGGCCAACAATTTGGGATAGCCAAGCGTCCGCCTAATTTTAAAGAAATTGCACGCCTTGGCAAAGTGCCGGGCGATATGAAAGCCACACTTAAGTCCTTAATTGGAGCCACAGACATGAACCCGGAGGAAATTCGCATGGAGTTATCTGCAAAAGAAAGCCTCGCTCATACTATGGAGCGTTTTTCCAGCAAGGCCAAGGCCGCATTTCAACTCAATGGGGATGCGGACTTTAACGTACTGGGCAGCCGAGAAGTTTTTGAAAACATCCTCTTTCATGTTCTCGATAATGCTTTCTATTATGTAGAGCGAGGGGAAGCAAGTCGCGTTATTTGTACGCTGGATGCCGCGAAAAAGACCCTTTCGATTGCCAATAATGGACCTACCATTAAGCCGGCAAACATGCCGTATGTTTTTGATCTCGGCTATACTGCTGGCAAAGATAGCCTCGGCCTTGGGCTTACGTATTGCAAAAAAATGCTCGAAGGCATGCGCAGTGGCATCCGTTTAATCTCTAAGCCCAATGATCCTTGGGTGCAATTTTGTTTATACTTTCCGAAGTACGCACAGCTGCCATCCGAAGCTCAGCGGTATGATTTAAATGAGGATGATAATGATACCTTCTTTGATCATCACGCAAATCCTGGCGCGCATCAAAATAACTCCTCTGCCGACGAACCGCTCCTCAAGCTACCTGATAGACACCGCTTCGGCCATAATTAAGGATTGTAAGCAACTTTTTTGGACTGCCCTTTATGCTTCTATTTTGGTGAGCGTTAAGGTAATGTCGACGTCCTCATCGTCGTCGTCGTGGATCGAATCATCATAGTCGTCGGAAGCGATGGAACTGTGCGGCGTATGAGATCGCTGGTCCAACAAGTCACTGTCGTTATGTTTTAT
>JANYEO010000149.1 GCA_025363025.1 Opitutia bacterium | reverse complement strand
GTCCCTGCTGTGGTAAGAGCTCAAGAAGTTACCGGCACACCAGGCATCAGTGCAAAGTGTTTAAAGCTTGCTATGTCTGCCACCGATACGTAGCCACGCCACAAACGTTCATAAACGAAGACAACAGATTTATGTTTTGTGACAGTGCCACAAGTTTGACTCCTTTTGAGCCAGAAAACTGTGAGCGTTGCCAGGTGAGGTTTGTCACCAACAATTGCAAACAAGGTCATTGCAAAGCAATCTGTGAAAAAAAGGGATACTATTGTCCAAAGTGTAAGAGACTGGACATGGGCCTCCCAAAGATCAGGGAAAAAATTCACAGGTGTTTCAGCAGCAAAAAAAGTCGAACGTGCCGTCAATGCTTCGCGGAAGAAGAAGAAAACCACATCTGCCGCTTTGCCCCCCCAAAGATGTTCACAAATTTTCCCAACCTGGCTTTCGTTCACTTCAAAACGACTACAACCAACGCAAGCTGCATGAGGTGCTGGGAAAGTGAGAAAGTTGGCAAAGATTATTGCACACTGCATGCAGACGTTGGCCAGGAAAAAAAACAAGAGGTCCTTTGCTGTGCAGTCACGGCCGAAATCGAGAAACGAGAAACTTTCCAAACGTTTATGTTTCTCGATTCTGCCTTGAACCAGCACGAGTGTCCTGAAGACCCCGTCACCCTTTCCTACCTTCCGGACAGCCTGAGGGATGTTGAGCTGGTCGGGAAAGACCTATCCCAGCTTGATTTTGAAAAAAGAAAATTCCGTTTTGGCCAGCCTCTGCGAAAAGATCTATTTTTGGAGAGGTGCCTTGAAAGACTGAAAAAAAAAACCCACAAATCTGCTTTGGAGTCATTTCTCTGCAAGTTTATTTGCCAGGACTTTCGAAACTACACATTCGTTCTTTCCAGCGAATCACATCTGCAACACATTTTGTTCACACTACTCGAAAATAACTTTTCAGTTGACCAGCACATAATTTTTAAGTCTTCAAGTCTGATACTGTTGCCAATCAGATCTCTGGGGATCAGTTTCATTTGTGGAAGCGAATTCCAATCTGAAAATCTCTCAGACCTCGGAGAGCACCTGCAGATGGAGACAATGCGTCCATTTTTCCCAGACGCCCTCAGCAACAAAACTCATGTCAACTTCAAATCCCCTCAAGCCCCAGCGTTAAATCTTTACCTAGACCTTTCTGACTCCGTTCAGATCGCAGAAGAGAAGAAAATATTTTGGGATTCCATCAAGGAACGGCCGTTTGACTTCCAGGAGGCCCTGCGCGACGTCTGCTTGGCAGAGCTGAACATTCACGCCCGCTCAAGCATCAATTTATTGAAGACGAGTCTGGAATTCCAAGTTGACTGCACGGCCGTCATGGGAAAACCCAAAATCCTACAAGCCAAACACGTTCCGGCCTTAAGTCCCTTCAGCTTTGTCTCCGTAGGTTCCTTTATTCACGCCTGTTTTACTCTCTTTGGGCTTTCACCAGACGTCCCACTTCACTGCGTGATGCCTCCTAAGAATTCTAACGTATCAGTCGGTGAGGTGGAATTCATCTCCTACCTCACCCACCTCCATCCTGGTCAATTTGTTACTGCCTTTTCCTCAGCTAAAGGGCAGCAAAGAATCAACAAACCTGGTCTTCCCTGTGTGATCCCGGACGCTGTGGGGATTAAGAATTTTCAGGGCCACCTCTGGTTTTACAACGGTTGCTGGTAAGTTTCTCCAGCTAATTCCCAAGTAGACCCCCCCCCCCTAGTTGCTGCTGCTGCAGTTCTTGCAGTCCTGGGACCTAATAACAGTTTTTTTTTTCAGGATACACGGGTGCCAGAAACTAGAATGTTCTAGTAAAAAAGACGAGCGTAGTAAAGAGAAAAACGAAGCATTTCAGAGGCAAGTCCAAATGCTGCAAGAAAACTATGGGTACAAAGAGGCGGAAATCCATTGCATTTGGGAGTGTGAATGGGCCTTGGAACGAAAAACACCAGAAGTGTCTAAGTACTTTTTAGCCCACCCCATTCGTCCTCTGACAAGACTGCAGCCCCAGAAAGCCGTAAAAGCCGCTTTGACAGAGTCATACGTGCTGCACTGTGACAACAGCGGGGGAGGCAGCGGAGGAGAAAATTTGCACGCCGTCGACATGTCGTCTCTTTTTCCTCATGTTGCGATCGAGTTGGACTTCCCCGTAGGTCCGTACACAAGCTTTGTGGGTGAGCAAATCCAGCAAGATCAGCTTTCCTTTCAACCAGATAGTTTTTACTACAATGGAAAACCGTACCTGGGTCTCTTACAAGCCAGAGTGGTACCGCCAAAGAACTTA
>JANYEO010000053.1 GCA_025363025.1 Opitutia bacterium | reverse complement strand
CCCAAACGGGAGGGCATTTGGAGGGAGTATTCCACTCCGGAACAGTAAATGTTTCAGCTTCTGATAGTGTTGTTAGCCAGGCAGATATTGAGCGTGTGATGCAGGAGGCCAAAAATAAAGAACTGCCTGAGGGGCGTGTTTATGTGCACCACATCCATAATGGCTTTCAACTGGATGGGCGGCCTGTGAAGCGAGCAGTTGGGGTAGAAGGGCAGCAGTTAACCGTTGGTTATTGGTCCATCCATGCTGATGTACAGCGGCTGCGGGACACTATTCATGTTGTTAATGGCTTTGGCCTTACGGTTGAAGATGTTATTCTTTCTAGCCTTGCCTCAGCCAGTATGGTGGCAACAGATGCAGAGCGGGCGAGCGGGGTGCTTGTCATTGATATTGGAGCAGGCATGACGGATTATGTGCTCTACCGTGATGGTTTTGTGGTGCGTACAGGCGCTTTACCTGTAGGAGGGGATCATTTAACCAATGATTTAAGTTTAGGGTTAAGGCTAGGCCAAGAGCGGGCAGAGAGTTTGAAGCGTGAAGTAGGTAAAGCCCTTTTAGAAGAAGCGGATGAAGGCGAAACGTTGTGGCTGATGGGGGAGAAGAGCATAGGGGATCGTTCTATTCCTAAGCGGGCTTTGATGTTGATTTTAGAGGCGCGTAGCCGAGAGATTTTTTCTATTATTAAAGAAACTTTGGGGGATGCATTAGACCCTGCTCGCCTGTCAGGCGGTATTATATTAACAGGAGGCACGGCTTTATTTCCCAAAATAGATAAAATTGCAGAAGCTGAGCTTGGGCTACCTGCTCGCCTGGGGGAGAACCCCTCTTGGGTGAGAGAAGATTTACGGCTGCCGGGCTATAGTACAGTCCTTGGGCTGCTTAATTATGCTTTAAATGGGAAAGCGCCAGAGGTGGCAAAACAGGCGCAAAAGCGGCCGGATATTTTTCACCGGTTAGCCAAAATCCTCCATTTAGCGAACTAGCTATTTTAAAAAATGCAAGAGACGCTGTCCCTCCATAATACAGAAGGTCCTTTACCTCGACTGGGGTTTGTTGGGCTAGGTGGGGCTGGTGGTCATGTGTTAGGCCGTTTAGTTTATCCTTTGGGGGCGCAGGCTTGGTATTTAGATACGGATATGCGTTCTTTACAGGGATACCGGGGGGACGCAGCAGTTGTACTCCTTGGCAAAGAAGTAACGCATGGGCTGAGTAGTGGCGGAGATGGGGAGCTGGCTAAAAAAGCAGCTGAAGCGGATCAAGAAAGCCTGGAGGCTCGTTTTACAGGGCTTGATTTGGTATTTATTTTTGCAGGGCTTTCTGGGGGTACGGGGGGTGGGGCGGCACCTGTAGTGGCTGCAGCGGCTAAAGCAGCAGGGGCTCTGGTAATTGTTTTTGGCATTATGCCTTTTTCTTTTGAAGGGGCACGGCGGCAAGCCCAAGCAGAAGCAGCTGTTGGAAAGTTACGTGAAGCCGTTGGGGCGCTTGTGACGCTTTCTAATGCTCATTTGGTAGAAGAAATGAAAGGGAGCCAGACTGTGATGAATGCCTTTTCAAAGGCTGATTATTTTGCCAACCGCTTTATTGAGGTGCTGTGGCATGCCTTATCTCGGCCTGCGTACGCGCCCATTGATATGGGGGTATTACGTCGTATTTTTCAACCCGGTTCAGGCAAAACTTTATTTGGGATAGGGCAGGGAGATGGAGACGAGGCCGCAAGTGCAGCTTTAAGTGATCTGGTCTTGTGCCCGCTTTTGCATTTGCCAGATTATGCCAGGCGAGCAGATCGGTTGTTGCTCCTTATCCGAGCAGGGGAAGACTTAAGTATAGAAGCCCTCCGTACATTAGCGCGGCGTGTAAGTGAGCAATTTTCCGCCCAAGATGAGATTGGTTTGGCCCTTATGCTAGAGCCAGGCTGGGGTGCCCGTATAGAGGTTTGCGTATTAGGCGTTACGGATACAGGGGCTGTTATGCATACAGAGTTGCAAGGCCAAGCCCGCCCACAAGCAGCTAATGGGATGAAAGACGGTGTGCCTCTTCGGCGTGAAGGCCGGCGTCGCGCTAAAGATATTAGCCGCGGACAAGGTGAATTTGCCTTTGTTGAAGGCGCTGATCAACGTGGTTTTTTTGCAAAGACGACCGCCAATACCTTTAATGGTGAGGATTTGGATGTGCCCACCTATATAAGACGGAATCTTAAGCTAAAACTGTGAGAGGGCTGAGAAGGGCTTTCTTTTGAGTTTTTGCGGTGTTGTCGCTCCTCGAGTAGCTTTAGTACACTCGTCGCTCCGCCTGGCAAATTCCTCAAAAAAAAGGCCTTCTACAGCCCTCTCGGGCAAAGTGTTTTCGACGTACGCACCTACCTAAAGTAGGCTTGCGTGCGTCTTGCTCGTAATCATCGAAAAATAAAGGCCTTCTGCACCCCTCTCGGGACAAAGTGTTTGTCGGTTGATTATAAAAGCCTTCTATATTGGTTTTTTCCGATCGTGGCTTAGCCACGCGCTATTGCCCGAAGGCGTTAGCCGTAGGGCGGTCTATAAATCCCCTAAAACCAGACTGTAAATAGTGTAAAATTAGTCTCTCCCGCGCCACGTCTACTGCCTTCTTGGTGATAATCTACATATAAACACTTATCTTTTTTGTAAGTATTTATATGTAGGCCTAAAAGAAAAAACACCTAAAAAGGCCTTTTTAGGGCCCGCTATCAAAGAGACGTTATTTTGTATGCAAAAAATTACAATCTCCGTGGTATAATAGCAGCATGAAATCTTTTCTTACTATGCATCCACCTTAACGTTTAATCATTTAAAAATACCCGTGTCCTACCGACGGCGCCGTTCCTTGGGTTGCTGCATCGTCCGATACCACTGTCAATGGGGTTAAGCCGATCTTACAAGATCAGAAGCCTTTTCTCCCGAGTGATGCCAGTTTCAGGTAGGTTTAAGTATTCTAGTTTTAGCCCTTGAGTTACAAAGCGCCAAATAAATCTTATG
>JANYEO010000100.1 GCA_025363025.1 Opitutia bacterium | reverse complement strand
AGCGGCGGCCATAGGCAGGCTTTGGTAAGCGAAGAGGGGGAGAGTGGCGTTTTCAGGAAGGCTTTTCCACGTCCGAATAGCGGTAGCTGTAACGCGTAGGCCTAAGGTTGATCCGGGGCCACAGGCATAGGCAATAGCGGTGGCCCCCCCCATATTGGCTTTTTTAAAAATAGGCTCGAGCCCTGTAAATAGGCTTTCGAGTGCGGGTTTATCTGTTGAAAAAAAATGCTCCCACTGGCCATTCATAATTAATCCGCCTTGTACGTGTGTGGTGCAAGTATCGAGGACAAGTAGTCTTTGCATGGTGTTAATGATTGTCGTAAAGGGCTGTGGAGTTCCCTAGGGCGATGAGCTTTGTTTTTGGAACATAGCGGAAAAGTAGTGAAAGGCTGTAAAAGCAAGGCATTCTGTAATGGGTCTTATTCTGAGTCAAATGTAAGAGACCGCTGCATAATGCATTTCTTTTGAGTTCTTGGTCGGTTGTCGCTTCTCAAGTACCGTATGTACATTCGTCGCTTCGTCCTACAACTTTCTCAAAATCAAAGCATTCTGCAATCGGCCTTTAAATAATCCCACCAATAGAAAATCCGAAACCAATGACTTTTCATTTTAATAAGCTATTATTCAGCGGTCTTATGTAAGGGTGTTTTAATGCGTGCTTTTAAGGCAAGAATGAAGTATGGGCATTGTACGCTATTTATGAATTCATCTGTACGTTTACGTTTTGCACCGAGCCCCACCGGTTTCTTCCACATTGGGAGTGCGCGGACGGCTCTTTTTAATTGGCTATATGCCCGGCACACAGGCGGGACCTTTGTGCTACGGATTGAAGATACTGACCTGGCTCGTAATACGCCAGAGGCTTTGCATGTCCTGTATGCGGGGATGCGGTGGCTGGGCCTGGATTGGGATGAGGGGCCTGAAGTGGGGGGGCCATATGGGCCGTACTTCCAGAGTGAGCGGGGGGATATTTATAAGGACTACCTTGAGATACTCCGCAAGACAGGGCGTGTGTATGACCAAGACGGGGCGGTGTATTTTAAAGTATCCGGAGAGGTGCAGGTTATTACGGACTTGATCCGTGGACGGGTAGAGCGCTTGGAGGAGAAGGACTTTGTTATCTTCCGCTCCGACGGGACGCCGGTCTTCCACTTTGTAAATGTGGTGGATGATATTGCGATGAAGATTACCCATGTTGTGCGCGGGGAGGACCATTTATCTAATACGAGCAAGCACCAGGAGCTTTTTAAAGCCTTTGGGGCGCCTGTGCCAGAGTTTGCCCACTTGCCCTTAATTTTGAAAACAGATGGGCCAGGCAAGATGAGCAAGCGGGATCGGGGCTCCCTTGTTGAAGAGTATATTAATCGGCATTTCTTGCCAGAAGCCGTGGTGAATTATTTGTGTCTGCTCGGGTGGTCTCCCAAAGAAAATCGGGAAATATTGCCGATTAAAACCATTGTGGACCTCTTCGAATTAACGGCGATCAATAAGAACAATGCGCATTTTGATGCTCAAAAGCTTGTTTTTATGAATGCCGAGTATACCCGGGCCTTGCCCCTGGAAGACTTAGTGGCCCGCGTGAAACCGGTTTTGACTGAAGCGGGCCTTTTAGAGGGCTATGCAGATGGGTATTTGAAAGAAGTATTGGCCATTGCTCAGGAGAAGATGCGGGGGATTGAAGAATTGCCGGTGAATCTAAAATCTTTTTTTAGCGATGACTTTGAATATGATGCTGCGGCCAAAGAAAAGGTCTTTAAAAAAGGCGACCCCAAAGCGCGTTTGCATGAATTGAAGGGGGCCTTTGCTCTACTACGCGAATTTAATGAAGAAAGCCTGGAAATTGCGGTGAAGGCCCTCGCCGAGGAGCATGGGGTATCCACCGGAGAGTACATCCACCCGGCACGTTTGGCTGTATCGGGCATGGGGATAGGGCCTAGCTTTTATGGGTTACTGCGGGTTATCGGGAGGGATAGGGTACTCAAGCGAATAGATGATTTTATTCAAGTAATGTGATATGAAGGCGGTTATCCAACGGGTTTTGAGGGCTGAGGTAAAGGTTGAGGGAGCTGTAGTGGGGGCGATTGGCCACGGGATGATTGTTTTCCTCGGGATTGCGGATACGGATGCGCAGGAAGACCTTGAGTGGATGTTAAA
>JANYEO010000037.1 GCA_025363025.1 Opitutia bacterium | reverse complement strand
AGTGTCACAGTCGGCGCTTGCGTGGAAATTTTTTTTCAACTAACTAGTGCACATCCCGGTCCTTCGGACCGGCAACCCGATGGCAATTTGCACCCGACAGCAGATCTTAATTTTTTTTGTATCGTTGCTATTTTTGAAATGGGCGCACAAACTGTAAATAAATTCCGCAAAAGCATACGCGCAACCGGGTTCAAACCACTTCTTATGGAGACCCTGGCAGCTTCTGCTTAACCAATCCATCAATGCAAAAGGAGTGGCCAGTTTTTTTCCTCACAATGCAATACTTAGTCGTTGAATCTACTCACCGAATGTCACAGATATTCATACATTCAAAGCCCTAAGCATCACGCCTCTTAGGAAAGCATTCGGAGGCTAAGCTGAAGCATTCAGGAGCTAAGCTAAGGCATTCAAGGGCTAAGCTGAGGCATTCGAGGGCTAAGCTGAGGCATTCAGGGCTAAGCTGAGGCATTCAGGGGCTAAGCTGAGGCATTCAGGGGCTAAGCTGATGCATTCGAGGGCTAAGCTGAGGCATTCAGGGCTAAGCTGAGGCATTCGAGGGCTAAGCTGAGGCATTCGGGGGCTAAGCTGAGGTATTCAGGGGCTAAGCTGAGGCATTCAGAGGCTAAGCTGATGCATTCGAGGGCTAAGCTGAGGCATTCAGGGCTAAGCTGAGGCATTCGAGGGCTAAGCTGAGGCATTCAGGGGCTATGCTGACACATTCGAGGGCTAAGCCAAGGCGTTTAGCCTTGTGGTAGGTAAAATTTAGTTTTGGCGCCGATTGTTTTAGGAATTTTCATAATTTTCTTCATTGTTTCTCGGTTTCTCTTGTTTGAACCCGTTAAAAACTTCAACAATAGAAAATCCCAGTATTCCCGGGCGTTCTTTCAAAACGTCACCCGCAGTTCAAATTTGAATGAAAAAAATATTTTTGCAAAAATGAAGCCCGCTCGAGGCTCGGATTCACTTATACCTTGCTGCTGTGCACCGGTTGACGCTCCCACCTTACCGTCTACAGTGCACACTCTGTTCTTGGTTTCGAATCTACAACCACCCGGACGGCCCCCGCCCAACCATGACATGCAGATGGAGTGACCCGTCTTTTTCCTCACATTGCAATACTTAGCCGTTGAATCTACACACCGAATATCACAGATTTTCATACATACTAAGCTTTAAGCCTCACGCCTCTTAGAAAGGTATTCGGAGGCTAAGCTGAAGCATTCGAGGGCTAAGCCGAGGCGTTCAGCCTTAAAGTAGTTCAAATTTAGTTTCGGCGTCGATTTTTTCAATATTTTTTGTAGTTTTTATCAATGTTTCCCCGTTTTCCCATGTTTGAACCCGTTAAATTTTGAAAAAAGAAAAAATCCCAGTATTCTCGAGGGACAATACTATTTTCGTAAAAATTAAGCCCGTTCGAGGCTCGAACCAACGTACATCTGCTGCTCTACACCAGTTGACGCCTTTTCCTATCGACTGCAATGCACACACCTCTCTCGGGTTCGAATCTACTGTAATTTGCGTCCTTTAGCCCGCACCCGCCTGTACCCCGCATGCGGGGTACAGGTAGTTTTTTTTTAAATTTATTTACCCCGCGGGCTAAAGGCGTCAACAGTTTCGGCCTTTGTTCTCGGTGGTTGAACCACCTATAGCCCGCACCCATTTATACTTTCTAGCCGATGTATAAGGGGTGTGCCCTCGTGGCCTCTATGATAATACAATTTGTATCAGTGGTGAGTATAATCAGCGAAATTATATTTTCCATGCTGTTCCCCGCGGGCTATAGACGGCAACATTTTGAAGTATCCGTGGAGGTGGCCCAACCACTTATAAGCCGCGGGATATAGGACGTAAATTACAGTACACACTCAATTTCACAGATTTTCATACGTTCTATGCCTCACACCTCTTAGGAAAGCGTTCGGAGACTAAGCCGAAGCGTTTAGCCTTATGATAGGTAAAACTTAAATTAAATTTCCCAATGTTTCGCGAATTTTCAGTTTATTCCAAGTGTTTCGGCTCTACAAAAAAATGACAGTACGGGCGCGTTCCTTCGAAACGGCACTCGTTGCACATTTGCACCAAAAAATATTTTTTTTGCAAAAGCAAAGCCGTTCGAGGCCCTCGAATCGAGGGCCCGAAGTACCCCACGCATGTCTGTTGCGCTACACTGGATGACGGTCCTAGCACACCCTATCTTATCGCCTACAACGCACGCACGACCCCAAGGGCTCCGAACCTACTGCCACCCGCGCGCTAGTCAATCCTACACACTGGACGACAAAACATTTTTGGCAAAAGAGAAACAGAAAATATCAACCGCCCAGACTGCTGTACAGCCCCATACATCTCAACCAAATGCGCTTACCATTCAACTCTTATGCAGGGAATCGAACACACACCCGACTGGCCGAGAGGCGACCACACTAACCGCTGGGCTACGCGCGCACAATGAGCGTGCCACGCTGTGCGGTACTTATACACGGCGTGTACACTCCCGACTTTCGAACGCGCTTTTGCGGGGGTGGACACGCGAATCGGTGAAGACGGCCGATGCCATCGTGTTCGGCGTGCAAAACTGCTTAGGACGTGATAGTCGGTCTTGCTGCCACAGTATAACATTTTTGAGAATGGCCCGAAAAACACCATTTTCAGGTCACTTTTCGAAAAACTTCCGACCCCCATTTTCCTCCGAAATCTGCATTTTTTCACAAAACGCGCCGTTCAAACGTTGCTCAGTAACGCTCAAGCTACAATCTCTATAATATCGTTTTTTGAAATCTGAAAACGGGCGCCGGAGGAGGATTGTATTATTTTAATAGTATAGAT
>JANYEO010000267.1 GCA_025363025.1 Opitutia bacterium | reverse complement strand
CCCTGGGTCTCGTCTTTTTGGGGGTTTTCGAAATAGGCATGGGGCTTGCAGGGGCGGGCGCTGGGCTCACATCCAAAGAAGGGGCGTGGGGCGCTTTCTTTTCAGGCATACTCGCAACTTTAGTCGCAACCCCCTGCACGGCCCCTTTTATGGGAGTTGCCCTTGGGTTTGCTCTCTCTCAACCGGCATGGATGGCCCTGTGCGTTTTCACCGCACTAGCTATCGGTATGGCTAGCCCCTACCTTCTCCTAAGCTTTTTTCCGAGCTTACTCAAATTCCTCCCGCGGCCAGGCGCATGGATGGAATCGTTTAAAGAAGCCATGGCCTTCCCTCTTTTTGCAACAGTCGTCTGGCTTCTATGGGTTTTTGGGCTTCAAACACAAATAGGTGCGGTAGCCGAAGTGCTTTTTGGATTAGTGCTGGTAAGCTTACTCAGCTGGGTCTACGGCCGCTGGGGTGCCTTTCATCAACCTCTAAAAACACGGCGCATCGCCTACCTTCTCTCCGGCCTCTTAGCTATAGGAGCCCTTTTTCTATTTATCCAAGCAGCGCGCACCCCCTCAAGTGGAACACCCCTTTCCTCCCAGCAAGAGGGCATTCCATGGGAGGCTTTTTCGCCTGAACGCCTCGCTGCCCTTCGCGCAAAGAGCCAGCCCGTATTTATTGATTTTAGTGCGGCCTGGTGCCTTACCTGCCAGGCGAACCTCCGCGGGGCGCTTTCAAACCCTCAGGTTATCCAAGCCCTTAAAGATAAAAACATTACGCCTTTAATGGCAGACTGGACCCGGAAGGACCCTGTCATCACTCAAGCCCTAGCCGATATAGGCCGCAGTGGCGTCCCTACTTATGCGCTCTACCCGGCTCATTCAGCAAATGGCCCCATCCTTCTGCCTGAAGTGCTCACGGTTGACATCCTGCTAGAAGCATTTAATGCACTATAATTTCAAAATTTTAGTAGTCGCATTTGACCTAACCTAATGATTCCTGCCATGCTAGATGGCATGGCTTTCCATTTAGGTGTTATCTGCGGTGGGCCCTCGTGCGAGCGAGGCATTTCTCTTAATTCAGCGCGCTCGTTACTGGATCATCTCCAAGATGATACACTAACGATACACCCCCTCTATGTTGACCGAGAGCTCCGCTTTTATCGACTATCCCCAGCGCAACTTTATTCCAACACCCCTTCAGATTTTGACTTTAAACTCTACGAAACGGCGGAACACCTAGAAGGCAAATCTCTGGAAGCCGTGCTCAAAAGCATGGACCTTGTCTTCCCGGCCATTCATGGCCCCTTTGGGGAAACAGGGGAACTCCAAGCGCTCCTCGAGGATATGAATATTCCCTTTGTGGGCTCTGGTAGTGAGGCCTGCAAAAAGCTATTCTTCAAGCACTGTGCGGCAGACACCCTCATGCGCAAAGGATTTGGAACACTACCAGCAGCCCTATTAGAAGCCGGCAACCCAGATAATGCAGCCGTTATCCAGCGCTTCTTCCATACTCATCAACCCGAACGCGCTATTATTAAACCGAGCGCCGGGGGCTCTTCCATCGGGGTCCACTCCATCAATACCCCGGACGAAGCCCTGCAAAAGGCTAATCTCCTTTTCAATGATGGGGTCGATACCCGCGCCCTTCTTGAGCCTTTTGTGGAAGGCAACGAATTTACCGTCCTCGCCTTCCAAAACCCCCAGGGAAGCCCTTATGCACTCATCCCAACAGAAATCGAAGTATCCTACGAGGATCATGGGCTCTTTGATTATCGCCGCAAATATCTCCCCACGGCCAACACCCGGTACCACACCCCTCCACGTTTTAGCGATGAAACAACAACTCTCATCCAGCGAGAGGCCGAAGCTATTTTTACGCTCTTTGGCATGCGTGATTTTGGACGGATTGACGGCTGGTGCCTTCCTGGCGGCAAACTGCTCTTTACGGATATTAACCCCATTTCTGGAATGGAGCAAAACAGCTTTGTCTTCCGCCAAAGTAGCCTCGTCGGGCTCAACCATCGACAAGCTCTCTTGACCATTGTTGAAAGCGCTTGCAGGCGTTATGGAATAAATCCACCCACACTGAGCGAAGCGGCCAGCACGCCTAAGCGACCCGTTTATGTCCTGTTTGGTGGGTCTACAGCTGAGCGCCAAGTCTCCCTCATGAGTGGGACTAATATTTGGCTAAAACTCCTCAAATCCACCCGCTACGCCCCTCAACCATTTTTTTGGGCGCAAAACGAAACCATATGGCCCATCCCCTATAGCTACGCCCTCAACCACACTGCGGAAGAAGTGATGGAAAATTGCGAACAAGCAGCCGTTGTTCGCCCGCGCGTAGAAAGCATGATCCCGCAAGTCCATTTAAACGGAGCCGGTGCCCTACCCCCTTATACGCCAGAGCCGCTTCCACAGCCGCTGACACTCGATGCTTTTTTAATCCAAGCCAAAACCCAAGCAGCCTTTGTTTTCATTGGTCTTCATGGAGGCGCGGGGGAAAATGGCCAATTACAAGCCAAACTTGCCGCCTATAACCTCCCGCATAATGGGCCACATGCCCCAGCCGCTCGCCTATGCATGGATAAATGCGCAACCGGGCTGGCCATTCAACAAGCCGCTATTCCAGGGCTAACTTCGCTTCCTAAAAAATCTTACCCCTTGAGCGCTTTAATCGCACAAGCCGCCACCCTCTGGCCTGAACTTACCCAAGCATTATCCAGCCAAACGTTGATCCTTAAGCCCCGACATGACGGGTGCTCGGCCGGCATCGTTAAACTCACGAATCAAGCAGATCTTAACGCTTATATTAAACTGGCCGCAGATAAGGCCCCGTTTATCCCGCCACACACCTTCCCCGGGCAAACACAGCCCATCGAAATGCCCCCCAATACCGACACAGACTACCTCTTTGAGCCCTATATTGAGCCCGATGCCATCCAGATTAAAGGGCACTCACTCATTCAAACCGCCAAAGAAGGTTGGGTCGAAATTACCGTTGGCGTCCTCGAGGCAGCCGGCGAATACCATGCGCTCTCCCCTAGTATCACGATTGCAGAAGGGGCCGTGCTTTCGTTAGAAGAAAAATTCCAAGGCGGCACAGGCGTCAACTTAACCCCGCCGCCACATGATATTATATCTACGGAAAGTGTCGCCCGTATCCGCACCTTGATCGAAGCCGCAGCCAAAGCATTAGGCATTACGAATTATGCCAGGCTCGATGCCTTTTATAATCGCAAAACACAGGCGTTAATTTTAATTGAAGCCAATACACTGCCCGGCCTCACGCCTTCGACCGTCATTTATCATCAAGCCTTGGCAGAAGTTCCTCCCTTATCCCCCCCTATATTCCTCGAACATTTAATTGATTCTGCCTGGGCTGAACACACAGCGAATGCCCCTGCTCCTTTTGCCTTAACCTCTTAAATGACACCCATGTATTTAAAATCTCTTTTCTTTGTTTTAGTAGCAGGGCTTGCCTGGGTTGCACAAGGAGCCCTGCCTCCTGCGGTTGAAGCAGCCATCAATGCCGTGCTCCTCCCAGCTGCTGAATCAGCCGAAGTAAGTGCGCTTTTTGAAGATGTTCGAACAGGAGAACGCCTTTACACCCTCGCCTCGAAAGTCCGCCGTGTACCCGCCAGCACTCAAAAATTATTAACAACTCTCGTGGCTTTACGCGCATGGGGGGAGGCCGCAACTTACACCACCACCCTTTCCGAAACGAAAGAAAAAGACACGCTCATCCTAACTTTTACCGGAGACCCCTCCTTAACAACGGCCCATATCGAAGCCCTTTTTACACAACTCCTCGTCGACCGCCCCTGGAAAACCCTTAAAATAATTGATACCTTTCCCCAAATAGAAGCTGCTTGCCCTTCCTGGATGTTCGAAGACCTGCCCTCTAATTATGCCTCCCCACTCGGAGGGGCGATAATCGGCTCCAACCGAGTTAATGTCACCGCTTTCCCCGGCATTGCCGTAAGCGATAACGCACAAGCCCATTTCAGCACCCCTTATGCTTACGAAAACCGTGTCTTAACCGGCGAAAGTGGTACAAAAATCGATCTTCAAATGTCCTGGGAAAACAATCACCTCCTCCTAACAGGCAACCTCCCCTACGATGCCCCCCCGATTACAGAAGACTTCTCGGCCCCCAGTGTCAAAATACACGCCGAAACAGTCCTGAATGATATTTTAAAAAAACAAGAGCTGGCCCATCTGATAGTAAGCTACGAACGCGGCCCCTCGCTCCCCCTAGACCTCCATCCACTCGCAACCCATACCTCTGCCCCGCTAAGTACAACGATTATCCCCGCCCTCCAGGACTCGGATAATGTCTATTTTGATGCTCTATTTTTAAAGCTAGGCCTTGAAGAAGCCCCCACTGCCTCTAATTGGGAGGCCGTAGCCAGTGCTTTTAAAATACGGGCCCAACGGCTATTGCCTGAAATGAATTTAGACAATTGGCAAGTAGCCGATGGCTCCGGCCTCTCCGTCAAAAATTGGGTAAATGCAGAAGACATGCTGGCTTTATTTAAACTCGGCGAAAGCAACCCCGCCTTTATGGCAGCCGTCCCGGTCGCCGGAGGGCCAGGACACCTGAAAGGCCGTTTCCCTGCCTTCAAGGGCAAAGTCCAAGCTAAAAATGGCGGCTTGAGCGGAACGGGCACCCTTGCGGGTCTCTTTACCCTACCAAACGACGCTATTTGGCGCTTTGTCCTCTTTGTCAATCAAGGAGAACCCGCTCGGGAACGCAAACTCCTCCTGCAAGAGGCTGTATTCCAAGCCATCACAACAGCAGTGGAGGAGGAGCCCCTGTTTAAAGTAACTCCCTCCTCCAGCGCTAACGAGCCTCAATCCATTAAATAAGGTACTGCTCGCGAAGCCAAGCCTTGGCCGCAGCACTCACCTTGTCGTCTTGAAGCGCCCTCGCCGCACACGCTTGCTTAGGTTCGGCTTGATTACCGTCCATGTCATCCATGAGTGCATTCCATTCGCGTTTGACAAGGGCTGCATCTTCTTTTTCAACGAGCTCTAGTACTTGGTAAATACGGCTTTGGTAATAAGCTGTACATGCTTTATCTAGCCACTCAACGACAGCCGGCGACAGCCCATGCTCGCTCTCCATTCTGCCTTCTTTATAACCCCTCTCCCAGATAGTCGTCCGCAAGGCCGCATACTCTTTGCCATAGTGGGCATTGACCATGTCCATACACTGCTTCCCGATGCGAAAGCCAAACTTACTCGCCGGATCTTTATCTAGATTAGCCTCAATTTCTTTAATGAGGACCATCCACTCCGCCTCGGAGGCTTTTTTTTCTTCTTCTGAGTAGCGGCTCTTAATCCCCGCCCAAAAGGTGGCGTATTCCTTAAGCTCTTCCGGGCTTAAGATGTCCGCTATCCATTTATGTTCAAGTTCTTGTGTCATATGATATATCTCCATTGATTGAATAATAGATTGCCAGGGAATGGATCTATTAATGCCACAGCTAGAAATAATTTGCCTTAAAGCAGCACTGGCCCCCAAGAGCGATTGGCCCTTGGCTTCTAAAATATCTGCTTGCAGGGCAAATGATTCAGCGGCTCGCCCTTCCTCAACCAAGAGCTGCTTGATTTGCGCTAGCTCGAAGTTAAAAAATTTAAGCGCTATAATCTGCTGCAACTTAAATAAATCCGCTTCGGAGTACAAACGGTAGCCGTTATCCAGTCGCAGACTCGGCACAAGCAGACCGATGTCATCGTAATGATGCAGGGTTCGCACCGATACATGAGTCAGTTTGCTAAGTTCTTTGACGTACCACTGGGCCATTGTTTTTCCTCCTTAATAAACAAGGTACGCTATCACGCAACGTAAGGGTCAAGGGATATTTTTTGTTTTTCAGATTTTATTTTTTAAGCGATTAACCCCGCCGCTGGATCCAGTAACCGTATTTCTATCCGCTCAATGGACTTCCCCGGATGTTCTCTTTTGAGAGAAACGAAACCCACTTCAGCCGTAGAGCGTACATGCGTCCCCCCGCATGGCACTTCAGCAAAGCCGTCTATCTTCCAAAATCGCCGCTGGGTTTCTATATTTGAGAAGCCCGTTTCAATCAACCGGTCTGCCCGAATGATCGTCTCATAATCGGCCAATAAATCATCAAAAAGCGTTTTAATATTTTGCGTCCATAGAAAATCAATCCGCGCTTTCGTTTCAGCAATATGCGCCCCGACTTTTTCTAAAGCGTATTTTTGCGTAACCAGTTCCAAAATTAACTCCGCGGCAAAATGAAGCCGCATAAGCCGGTAACGCCGCGGCCAATCAATCGTCATTACAACCTCAGCCCCCGGCAGCAACCCATGCCCTAGGTCAAGCGTATAGAAAATGATTACACCTTCTCGTCGAGAGTCCAGGATGGACAACCCATTAATCCAGGCCCTATCACTCTCTTGTCCTCCTGCAAATGAGTACGCAATCGTCCCCTCAAGCACTATTGAATTGTCCTGAACGGCCACGACCACCGTGTTTAATTGCCAAGCATAAGGATTCTCCCAAAAAACTTTTTTCATGAGGTAGCCACTTTATTTTATTTTTGAGCAAATAAAAAGCCCCTTTGATTGCTCAAAAGGGCTTTTTTCAACTCACCTATACGGTGAGCACGGTAAGCGATCTACCAACTAATCACCCAATTGATAACGCATAAAGCGACGAACCACGATGTTTTCCCCGAGCTTGGCGATTTTTTCTGCCACCAGATCCCCCACGGATTGCTCTTGGTTTTTAACAAAAGGCTGGCTCATAAGACAGGTCTGCGCAAACCACTTGTCCATTTTGCCTTCGATAATTTTTTCAGCTGCATGTGCCGGTTTATCTGCACACTGAGCCGCTGCAATTTCACGCTCTTTTGCAACTAAATCGGCGGCAACGTCTTCACGCCCTACGCAAAGCGGCGCAATAGCGGCCACATGCATACACAGATCGCGTGCAAGTTGGCGAAATTCGTCGGTCTTAGCCACGAAATCCGTCTCACAGTTAAGTTCCATAATCACCCCAACTTTGCCGCCAAGGTGAATATAAGACTCGATCACACCTTCGCTGGCTTCCCGTCCTGCTTTTTTAGCAGCCGCCGCAAGGCCTTTTTTCTTCAAAGCGGTAATCGCTTCGTCAAAATTGCCTGCAGACTCAACGAGGGCCTTTTTGCAATCCATGAGCCCGGCCCCGGTGCGGGTGCGTAGCTCGTTTACCATTTGTGCGGTAATTTCCATAAATTAAGCGTTAGAAGGGTTATTCTCGGTTGCTTCCTGGGCTGGCGCTACCACTTCAGCTTCAATCGCAACGGCTACCTCTGGCTGCACTTCGGGTGCATGCTCTTGCCGCGCAAAAGGCGTGAGGGAGCGGACCAACGGTTTTTGGGTTGTCCGACGTGCAAGGCCGCGATGAATGGCCTCGACTACTTCCGAAACCAAGATGCGAATGGCC
>JANYEO010000244.1 GCA_025363025.1 Opitutia bacterium | reverse complement strand
TGGGGCCCATTTGCTTCATTTGCTGCATTTGGACGAGGAAGTCGTTTAAAGTAAACTCCGAACGGCGGATCTTCTCGGCCATTTTAGCGGCATCTTTTTCCGAAATAATTTCCTGCGCTTTCTCAACTAATGAGACGACGTCCCCCATGCCGAGGATGCGCTGGGCCATACGATCTGCATGGAAGAGCTCTAATTGATCTAACTTCTCCCCAGTACCTAAGAAGCGAATGGGCACGCCCGTAATCGCCTTCATAGAGAGGGCTGCCCCCCCGCGGGCATCGCCATCGAGCTTTGTTAAAATAATCCCCGTAAGGCTGACAGCTTCATGGAAATGCTTGGCCACATTGACCGCCTCTTGCCCTAAAGCGCTATCGGCCACAAGGAAGACTTCGTCTGGGTCTACAATCGTACGGAGGGATTTAATTTCCTGAATTAAAGGCTCATCAATTTGCAATCGGCCAGCGGTATCGAATATAATAAGATCCGACCCATTTAAAGCGGCTTCGCGGAGGCCTTCCCGCGCGATTTTGAGGACATCCTGCGTGCCACGGTTTGCATAAAAGAATGCACCTGACTGCTTGGCAATATACTCTAGCTGGTCGATAGCGGCCGGGCGATACACATCGCACGCGATAAGGGCAGGGTTATAGCCCTTCTTTTTTAAACGCATGACGAGCTTCCCGGCACTCGTCGTCTTCCCCGCGCCGTGGAGGCCCACCATCATGACTTTGAGCGGCCGCTTTTCCGGTAAATCTACCGCCCCCTCGCCCAGGAGCTTTGCCAGCTCGTCATTGAGGATTTTAATAATCATCTGCCCCGGGTTCACCCCTTCGGTGACTTTTGCCCCAAGGCACTGGGCTTTAACCGTTTCAATAAAGTTGCCCACGACCTTGAAGTGAACATCTGCTGAGAGCAAAGCCGTGCGGACTTCCTGCAAAGCCTCCGATACGTTGGCTTCGGTTAACTTAGAAAGGCCCCGCAAACTGCGGATGGCCTTGGACATGTGGTCTGTTAAAGTATCAAACATAAGTGTATGACTCTGAAAATCGTGATTTTAAGCCAAAAATCGAGCCTTTTCGAAAACCTGGTGCAGAATGCACAGTTTTCCGCGCTTACAAGATAGATCGAATGAATTTCATTAAACAAACTCTTTCTAATAAGATATCAAGACTGTATGCAGAATGCCTTTATTTTGAGGAATTTGTAGGACGGAGTGACGAGTGTACTAAAGGTACTCGAGGAGCGAAAACCGACCAAAAACTCAAAAGAAAGGCATTCTGCATACAGTCTAGCCGAGGTCTACCGGATCCACGTCTAATGTATCTATGACGTCCTTATCCATTTTAAAGGCGTTACGCAGGGCCAGTAAATGTGGCAAGGTACGGGAGACGTTAGAGGTAAAGTACCAGAGGTGATAACGATAATAATCCTTCACCTTCTCCCTAGGGGCAATGGCAGGGCCGCGGAGCTCTATACCTTCGGGAAGTTGTTTTTCTAAAAAGCGTGTCCATTCTTCAATAAAAAAAGAAGCTTTCTCGGCATTACGGGCACGGAAGACATGGCGAATGAGGTGACGAAAGGGAGGGTAATTAAATACGCGGCGTTCCTCGAGCTCTGCTGCTAAAAAGCCTTCAAAATCGCACCTACGAGCAAATTGCAGGGGGGCACTGGCAGGTGTGTAAGTTTGTACGACGACTTCCCCTGCCCTATCCCCACGGCCTGCTCGGCCTGCTACTTGGACCAATAGCTGGAAGGTACGCTCTGCCGCGCGGAAGTCCGGCATGTGAAGGGATAAATCTGCCTCGATTAGGCCCACGAGGGTAACGTTAGGGAAGTCAAAGCCCTTGGCAATCATTTGGGTGCCGATTAAGATATCGATTTTCCCTTTTCTAAAATCTCCCAATACTTGGCGAAAGGCATTTTTGCGGTCGAGCAAATCGGCATCTATGCGGGTAATACGAGCCCCCGGCAAAAGCTTTGGCAATATGTCCTCTATCCGCTGCGTACCCGCCCCCCGTTGCTGAAGGGCCGTCCCCTTGCACTCCGGGCAAACACGGGGTAGTGGCCGCTCGTGATTGCATAAATGGCATCGCAAATGGTTGAGCGCCCGGTGGAAGGTAAGTGATATACTACAATGGTTGCACGCCACAACGTGCCCACAAGTACCACACATAACCTTGGGGGCGAACCCGCGGCGGTTTAAGAAAAGAATCGTCTGCTCCTTCGCGGCTAAGCGGCCCTTTAGCTTATCTAAAAGAAAGCGAGAGATAAGGGGCGTTCCCTTCTCCATCGAAGTTTCATTTCGCATATCCACTATATGCATGGGGGGCAGCGCGCGGTCGTCTATACGCTTGGTTAAAGCATTTAGCTGATAACCCTTTACCTGCAGATTATAAAGAGACTCCAGCGAAGGCGTGGCAGAGCCCAGTACACAAACGGCCCCGGCAAGCTTCGCACGGTAAACCGCTACATCCCGCCCGTGGTACCGGGGGGAGTCTTCCTGCTTATAGGCGCCCTCGTGCTCTTCATCTACCACGATCAACTTTAAATTTTTGAGCGGGGCAAAGACAGCCGAGCGGGCCCCGACAGCTACCCGGGCCTCCCCCCGGGCAAGGGACATCCACGCATCCAAACGCTCCCCCGCGGATAAATGGCTATGGAGAACGACTGCCTGGACGCCACTTGCACTCAAACGAGCCCTTAGCCGCGCCACGGTTTGTGGGGTTAAAGCAACCTCGGGCACGAGAAAGAGAGCACTGCCGCCTTCCGCCAAGGCTGCCTTTGCGGCTTCTATATACACTTCTGTCTTCCCAGAGCCGGTAACCCCGTGAAGTAAGTGGACTTTGAAGACTTTTTTAGCAAGGCTGTCTTTAATACTCTCTGCAGCTACGGATTGCTCTGCACTCAGGGTAACGCTGCCTTGGGCGGCTTCGTTTTCGATATCTGAAAGGGCGTCATCATATACAGTACGCTCTGCTTTGAGGGCTGTTTCGATGACGAAGCCTTTTTCCACCAATGCTTTATAAGTAGACGGACCAACATCGAGAGACTCAAGTAGCGGGCCTTTAATAACGGGGTCTTTTTGCGTTTTTAAAAACTCGAGCAAGGCGGCTTGTTTAGGCGCACGTTTGGAGAGGGCTGCCCATTCGGCTTCATTTGGCCAGGTGCCAAGTGCCACCCATAAGGTTTGTTTATCCCGGACAGGGTCTCTAACGGCGGAGGGCACCATTGTTTCTAAAACAGCACCCAACCGGGCCGCATAATAACTACTTAGCCAGGGCAAGAGGCGTAGTAAGTCTGGCGTTAAAACAGGGACCTTATGGACAATTTCTAAAATATACTTTATCTGCCGTACATTAGGGGGGGCCGCGGCTACTATTTCTAACACAACCCCGAGCGTCTTCCGCGGCCCCAAGGGGACCTTCACCAACATTCCAGGCGCTACCCCGCCTGCCCAAGCCTCCGGGACGGCGTAGGTTAAAGGCACCTCTGGCCCTTCAAACGCGTACAAGGCGATTAAAGTAGATGCAGGTGCATGTGGTGCATATGGCATTAACAGGTTATTAGTAGCAAGTAATAATCCTTTTGAAGGGAACAGGCTATGGCAGACGTGTCAATCGAAGGGATAGCGTTACCTTAAATAAAATATTTTATAAAAGTCTACCCACGAATTCAGTTTGCCCTCATTCAATCAGAATGAGATCCTACAACTGCGCTTACCCAGCGCATCTCTCAACTTAATAATAAGGTATCATACCTAACTTTTATTAATCCCCTAATACATTTAGAAATCTATGAAGCATCTCCCTAAGTCTCAACGATTCCTTTCCGCGGCTATTGCCGCTTTTTTTCTGTCTGCCGGTAGTGCCTTGGCTGGCGGAGACGAGCTTATAAATGTAGATCCAAAACTTGGAGCCTGGAATCAACCGCTGCCTATCCTAAGAGCTAATGCCAATAATATAAACCCAGGCGAAGGGGAACAACCGATGCCTAATCCGCTTTTTATTGTAGAGCGTAGTAGCGAGAGTGAAGCCATCGTACTAGCTGAACAAAATCAAGAACAGGATACTCCTCCGTCTATAGTCCCTGTTAATGAAGCACCAGTTGCTGGCCAGAGCGGTGGTTTTTCTCTTTTTCGTCCATCTACTTGGTGGGGCGGTAGCAATCATAGCAGCAATAATAACTCCGCTGCTCCTGTAGTTTCGGATAAAAAAGCTGAAAAAAAGGTAGAAATAGATTTGGAGGCGCTTGATACTCCACCAACATTGCCTACGATAGAAGAGGAAATAGTGGTAGAAACTCAAACACCTATCATTCCTACAACTCAAACAGCATCATCGAGAGAAGGGGGCTGGGGCTTTAACTTGCTAAGATTATTAGGATTTGGTGGAGGAGCCCCTACTGTTGCAGTGGAACCCGAAATACTATCCGAAGAAACAAAAGATGAAGCTGCAGATGAAGCAGATGAAACCCAAGGTGAACTCGAAGTGTTTCTAGGTAACCCTGCATATTTAAGCGAGCGTTTCCCAACGGAGAATCCAGTATTATTAGACCATATTAATACCCTAAATGGTGTTTTAGAAACATACCTGGATGATATTATCGCTAGAGCCGAGCAAGATAACACTGAACTTACAGATGCAGAAGAAGACAATTTATTAACACGGTCAATGGTAGGCAACTTCGAGCATATCATCGCACTTTATAATGGTATTAATGCAATGATGACGACTGCTCAGGCACAAGGGCATGACGCCTATCGGCTAGCCCACGCTGTTGCCACGTTCATCTATGACTTCATTCTGCTTAAAGATAGTAAAGGCAATATTGCGAACCGTGAAGCAATCGGCGCGAACAATTATTTCGTCGACCACTACCCCACTCCATTGCCTATAGAAGAAACTGATGGCATGCAGTTAACCCTAGAACAACAATTAGAGGAAACAGCTGCTTTAGCTACTCTATTTATTGAAGTAAGGGGCCAAGAAGAGAATGAAGCGTGGGATTTTGGAGATGAAACTCAGACTATTATCCCGGCAGAAAAACTTCTGAATGCCAGTGGTGTATGGGAGCCAGTGTTAACAAAAAACCAGAAGAAACGAGCAGCTCAAAAAGCTAAAAAAGCTGCTGCAAAAGCACTCGAAAAAGCTGCTGAATATTAAGCACAAGACCTTAAAAAACCTAAATCGCTGATTACTCAGCACCTATTGCTCGCTGCAGGATTCCTCCTGCAGCGAGTTTTTTTCAGCCACAATTCCTGCTTTATAACTAAACGCAAAAAAGCATCAACCGTAAGAACGATTGATGCTTATCAAAGAATAGATAAGTTAATGGGGCCGTTTAAGACTCCAGCTCTACCTTGGCTAGCTCTGACTTGAGCTCTTTACCGGCTTTAAACTTAATAACGGCGCGTTTAGGAATGATAACGTCTGTTTCAGGTTTATTCGGATTACGGCCAACACGCGCTTTGCGAATTTGCACTTCGAATACCCCAAAATTGCGTAACTCGACATTGCGGCCATCAGCTAAAGCTTTGGCAATGGCGTCGAGCGTCATCTGAACGGTTTCGCGCACTTCTTTTTGGGCAAAACCGGTCTTTTCGTAAATCTCCACCACGATATCGCGTTTCGTGAGATTGCTAGGCATGGTCGTGAAAATAAAACGGATAAGCCCATAATTAGGCCTAATCCCATTGAGTTAGACATTCACAGTTTACCTAATATAAGTCAAACACTATTTCTACAATGTATTTTAAATCATAAAAACATGGTATCGCTAGAGGTTAACAACGCTACCGATGCCGTGATTGTAAATACAATTAAACCAAGAGTATACCGAACGACAAATCATTTGAGGTAAAGAAGATGGCACTCCTCATGTACAGGGAGGGACTTGGATTTCGAGCCATCGTGGGACTCTTAAAGGCGAGCAATGTGGCGGTAAACTTGCCCACAGTATTACGCGACAGACTGCTAGAGCGCCTACAACGAATTGATTCCCAGCGGAATTCATGTTCGAAGCAAGCGGTATACTCAGGCCATTGAAAGTTGAGACCGCTGCATAATGGTGTTGTCGAAGAAAACACAGAGAAAGTTCGAATTTTAGGGCCTGGGATTATGAAGAGGCCGATTGCAGAATGCTTTGATTTTGAGGAATTTGTAGGACGAAGTGACGAGTGTACATAGGGTACTCGAGGAACGACAACCGACCAAAAACTCATAAAGCATGCATTATGCA
>JANYEO010000228.1 GCA_025363025.1 Opitutia bacterium | reverse complement strand
ACTGTATTACCAGCTCAAAACATTTCGCAATATTGTGGGGGCGCCTTTTGCTATTCATGAGGCTTGGGTTAAAGGCGGAGAGGCCCAAAAAAAAGCGGGAAAATTGTCCGGGCTTTTTGATGAGTATCGGCAATTGGCACAATCTATTGATCACTTTATGGCGTTTGGCAGTATGCTTATGGAGTTGGGGCATTTGAAGGAAGCGGCAGATAATACTTATAAAGCAGGCGATGTGAAAAAAACTTTAGGAGACTTTTTGAAAGATGAGAAAAAATTGAGTCCACAGGTAAGCCCAGAGGGAAAAGCGGCAATGAAGCAGCTTCAGGCAATTGCTAAGCAAGATCCGGAGAGTAGCGTAGCAGGAGCTGAGGTTGAGAGGCTTATTGAGGTTTTAATTAATGACTACCAAGATATTAGGGATAAACAACAAGAGGCGCTGTGTGAGGCGTTTATTGACATTAAGATTGCTGAAGCAAAAAAAGCGGGAACGATTATAACACCGGAGAGCTTAAAAACTATGCGAGCGGGTTTTAAAGCGCAGTATGCGGGTGTTTTTGAAAAAGAAGTGCATAAGCATTTGGCCAATCGAGCGCTCAATACGCATACAGCCCGGCATTTTTCAAGTAAGTTGGCTTGGGCGGGGGCGGTATTGTTAATAGAATCGGTGAAGCTTGTAAGTAATTTTTTTCAGTTACTTAGCGTCTTTAGGATACCCTTTGCTTTTGCTATAGCGAAGGCCTTGGGGGCTTTGTGTGATGTGATGCGGGCTGGCCTTTACGGAGACTCTTTTACTATAGATGTTCAGACGGCTTATAAAGGTTATGGGATCGCTAAAGAAGCAGGTAAGTACTTGAGCGAACTTGAACAAGGAGGAAAAATGGCAAAGGCAAATGTGACGGCTAAAGGGGGAGGGCTTGGGCCTAAAAATTTTGAACTTCAGGCTTTGGCTAAGGGAATTAAGCGCCAGCAGGATTTGATTGGCGGGGCTTTGGCGACTGTATCAACGGGGATCATGTTGGGGGGGGTAGCGATCTCAATCGGGTTTATTGTCCTTAAGGTTTTGACCTTTGCAGGCTTGATAGGGGGGGGGCTAGTGGCTTTTGCGTCTCCGATTGGAGGCATTATATTTGTTGCCGGGTTAACGGTGGCCCTGGGGTATGGGCTTTATAGTACGGCGCGTTGGGTGCATAATAAATATAATGAATGCCGCTGGGACGCGTGTTTAAGGGAAGTAACTGAGAAGGGAGAGCCTAACGATACGGCGGAGGTGAGTGAGCGTTCGGCTTTGTACCAAAAGCTTTATGCGAAGGCAGAGACCTTGAATTTAAGCGGGGCAGATGCGCATGAGTATGTGCATAGGAGGGCTCTTTCTCGTGTATTGCAGCATGATAAGGTGCTGCTAGTGGATACCTTGTATGAGCGACTGCGTGATGGTAATGATAAAGAGGTTAGGGAATTGCTTGGCCGCTTAAATGTTATGGATAAAGAGATGATGGAAGATGTTGCCCGAGCGGATGAAACGCAGAAAGGGCTCGTTGTAGATCACCTTTATAAGGCGTTGGGATTTGCTTAATAAAAAATGAAAGTGAGTTTTATTTATGAATGATGGAAAAATAAACAGTAGAGGGGGAGCGCCACGAAGTGGAGTGCCGCTGCCTGGAATGACAGGTGTAGGAGCGGCGGCGAAAGTACAGGAGGCTGCAGGGGAGTTAAAGCCGTTTGTGCAGGTGGGGAAAACGGGTGGGTCTGTTGTTGCTAGTAGTGGGGTGAGTGGCGTAGAGGGGATGGGTACTAGGCCTATTGTGGGTGCTTCGGGATCAAGAACGATGCTGAATGTAAATACAGCGCAGAGAACCTCATCTAATGTCCTGGGGGCGAGGCCTGGGGCGCCTTTGCCAGGGGATGTAAGCGCTGGGGTTTTGGTACGTAAACCAGGAAGTCGACCTTTGCCAACGCCTCCAGGAGGGAAGCCAGGTGGTGGGGTGACTGTTAGCTCATTACAGCAAGAAGTGGTTGATTTAAAAAAAGCAAGTGCTGATTTGGTGAGTATGATGGAGAGCATGCAAGCGCAGTTGACGGCGTTACAAGGAGCTGCGGGGACCGTAAGCGTGGCTGAAGCAAGCGCAGGAGTGCAAGCAGTGCTGCCTTTGGCTGAAATGGTAGCGAATTTGCCGGGTGTTCCCCCTGAAGTAAGAAAGGATGCGGCAGCCCTTGTCCAAACTGTTCAGGGAGGGAGGGCGCAAGGTGTGGCACCGGGTAAAGGAAAGGCCGTATCAGCTGATGTTGTAGCAGAGCAGGCCAAGACGATTGAGAAGACAAAAAATGATTACAAAAGTACTTTGCAGTGGCTTGAGGTAAGTTTGTACCAGTGGAAGATATGGTTTAAGAACAGTGAAACTATTATGGACCCGCTTTCGGCCGTAGGGCTGAATGGAATGGCCCTTACGTTAGTTGAGAATTTGTGTGATGTGGGGATTGATACGTCTAAATTTTTAAGAGGGCAGGCGGATTTCCAAAAATCCCGCACATTAGATAAAGCGGCTGGGGCGTGGCGAGAGAGTGCTGAAGGGAAAGCCGACAATAATAAAGAGTTGATAGCGATAGCGAAGGCGGTAAAGCGCTTTCAATCTCCCCGATTAATGCAGGCAGAGGCTGTGAGTGTATTGTTGCGGCGGTTAGTCTTCCTCGGGGCGGTTGTTTTGGTAGGTTTGTGTACTTTAGGGGTATTATCTGCCGCAGTAACCGTGGGAGTGGGCGGAGGGTTGTTTTTTGGCGTGGTCGGAGTAGCTCTTTCCTTTGCGACTTACCGGTATGCGCGGAAGGCTTGGCGAAAGCGGGAAGTAGCGGCGTTAGAGGCGGCAGACAAGGAACTGAAGGCCGCTATTGCCGATGGAAAAGATAATCCCTTTCAAGGGGCTGGAAAGACGGTACGCGCTTTAGAGAAAAGCTGGATAGATAAAATGAAACAACAGGGGACAGATGTTTCGACAATGACGGGAAAAGACAAAGCCGAAGCGGTGTTGCAGGTGATGCATTATAAGCGGCTACGTATTGATCCTAATTATGCCGTGGGAGTGCTTTTAGAGAAATTGCATGATGAAACCGATGAGGGTCGGACCAAAACGTGGGAGTTTTTACAGGCACTGGGTTTTACCACGGAAGAACTGAAAAAGATGAAAGATGAAAACTGGAAAGTGGCTGATATAAAAACAGTTGAGGTAGATCAACCGGAAGGAGGTACGGTGGAGGTACAAGAGTTACCTAAGGCGCGGGTAGAGCTGATGCAAAGCAAGCTGGGACTGATTTGGGCTTAGCGCAAGATTGCTAGACAGCAGAATGCTTTGAGACTAATGTATGTTTTATAAGACTTTTTGTAGGAATTGCTGAGTGCGTTCGTGAGTGGGGTGGTTAAAGAAGGCGTCGGGGGTGGTATCTTCTAAGATAGTGCCTTGATCAAGGAAAAGGATGCGGTCGGAAAGTTCCCGGGCAAAGCCCATTTCGTGGGTGACCATGGCGACGGTGAGGCCGGCGGTGATGAGGCCGCGGATGACGTCTAGGACTTCTTTAACCATTTCGGGGTCGAGCGCGGAGGTCGGCTCGTCAAATAGCATGACGGTAGGCTGCATGGCAAGGGCCCGGGCGATAGCTGCCCGTTGTTTTTGGCCACCCGATAAGAGGGCGGGGAAGGCGTCCATTTTGCTAGAGAGGCCTACTTTTTCTAAAAGATCTGCTGCACGGGCACGGGCAATTTCCCGGCTTTCTTTGAGCAATTTTTGCGGGGCATAAGCGACATTGTC
>JANYEO010000219.1 GCA_025363025.1 Opitutia bacterium | reverse complement strand
GCACTCGCTCCCCCACCTGCAATACCCAGCTTTGCTTAGTCGCTACATCCCTTAAAAAAAGACGCACCCCGCTACATGCTCTCGAAAACCCCTCAAATTGCACCGGGTATAAAGCTTGCTCAATCCCCATCAAACAAAGCCCTGCATTTGCCGCTACAGCCACCTTCGGCATAACCATCATCCACCGTCCCGTAATTTCATCATAAAATACCGCCTTAGGCTTCAAAATCGGAAATGCCCATGGCTCTAAGGCTTCAAGAGGCTCCTGCTTACTTTCTACAGGCATCTCCTCCTCTCCCAAAAATACACCTGTATTTAATCCTTCAAATAGAGGTTCGTTAACAGAACTCCGCCCTAGTCCATACAGTAGCCCCAGTCCTAATAAAAATAATCCGATTGGAATACCTTTCATATCGCCCCCCCCCACTGCAATCTTGCCTGGACCAAGCACGGCCGAGGGCCAACCTCAAGCCTAACTTCAGTACCCACCTCAGCATAGGGCCGAAAACTCATATACGCTAACCAAAACCTCCCTGGAGTCTTCTCCAAACCAGCCATCCAAGTTTTAAGCACCCCCGTATTACCGACAAATTCAATAGTTAAAGTTCCCTTTCCTCGCTTAATACTTTCAATACTGACCGGCTTTGCCTGCAGCAATGTACTCATCACCTCCTCATACACGAACCGCTCTTGGTTAAACGCCTTTAGGCTCTCTTTATTCGCCATCTTTATCTGCTGTAAAAAGGCCTGACAATCTTTGTCTATGGCCGGCTTAAGCACGATACCCGCCCCTTTAGCCTTTTCATTCTGCAAACGTATCGCCTGCTTGCACTGAAACATGAACCCCGATTGATCCAATGCATCAGCCTCCCACATCCGGCTATCATTATCATAAACAGCCTGCTCCATCTCTACGCGCTTGAGAGCACCAGTCAAAGCTACCTCATTTTCTATATTCAAACCCCAGGGAAAGCTCACCATCCCCTTCCATTCTCTTTGTAATTGCTCATAGGCAGCTTCCTCACTCGCAGCTTTACTTAAAGCCAGTCCCAAAACACCTAAAGCAACACACCACAACACAACTAAAACCCTCCATCCCCTATCAAGTAAAAAACTCATAACTCTCCTCCATTACTTTCACCCAACTGCACCTGTGTCACCATCTGATGATCTCCAGCACTGTCGCGCGCATCAAATTTCAAAGAAACAAACCCCTCTTTTTCTTGAAGCTTAATTAATGCCTCTAAAAATACACCCGACCGTGCCTCCCCTTCCTCTACCGCATCCAGAAGGGTAATGGCCGTAAAATTCGCATGCAGTGCAGACGCCTCCCTGCCCTGGCTAAATTCGCCTTGATTCAAATAAGTTTTTTGAACCCCCTGCGTTACCGCTTCTAAATTACATACAAAATCAAAGATCTGCCCTTTCTGTGCCTGCAGTCTAAGTGCAGGGGCTACAGCCACCTCTAAAACTGCCAACTTATCTGCTTTTCCTTTCATACTATAATAACAAGCTCGCATAGGGGCTACCTGGGTTTCCATTCTCGACACCTCTACTTGCAACGCTTGCACCCGCCCAGCCGTATAAGCCGCAACCAGGAGGGGTATGCTCACTGCACACAGGAGCACCCGGGGCAACCCCTTCAGCAAATGCTTTCCGCGCCCGCGCCATACCCAAGCCTGCGGCCGCAACTCTAATCGGGCTATTTGCGGTATAGCAAATGGCCCCACCTGCACAACCAACCCGGGAACCGCTTGGCATAAAGCCTTGGAGGCTTCCTCTAGTTCACCCACCTGCACGGGCAAACTCAAATAACTTATATCCGCTCGCGGCTCTTGTAATACATGCCTAATCGAATCACTGCCTTCCGGCTCATGACTCCAGGCCCATCTGCGGTAAACAGGTCGTCCCTCTTCCCATAAAAAAGCCTGAGCCAACCCAGGTTCTAAAACCACGAGTGGGCCTGCTTGCCCCTCTTTGTTAACCACGGTATAATCAACCCAGGCTCCTGGCCAAACGGCCTGGACACTCAATCCAATAGCCTCAAGCCCCTGGCATATTTGGCTTAAAAAAACTTCCCGAAACCCTACAAACAAATACTCGCCCGGCATTAAAGCGCCCGCTCTAAAACAAAGCCTTTCGGATAGCGAAAGCCCTGGCAAAACCGCACAGGCAATGGCTTGCCGCTTATTTACCCGCTTAACATCACCTCTTGTCCCCGAAGCCAAGGACACTGTTTTTGTCAAACCATGTAGCCCCCCCACAATAACCTGAACGCCTCCTCTATAGCGCAAAGCCTGCGCGGCCTTAAAAACAGCCTTTAACCAAGCAGCCTCATCTAAGGCCTCTGCATTCTCAAATAAAACCCTCTCCAGGCACGCCCCTTCTTGAGAATATAAAAACACACTCCTTTCCCCTAAACGCAGGACGAAAGGATCTTTGATTCTCAATAACCATCTGAGGGGAAAAAACATGGGCGGACTAAGCGCCCCTTGGTTATGATAATGAAACCCGAGAATCAATCTTTTCCGGTGAAAAACTACTATAAACTGTGCTACTGTACTAATACGTTGATACAGTTTTCCCATTTAAACTGTACCAGCGTGTTAATACAGTAGCACAGTTTATATCAAAAAACAAAAATAAGTGTATTAATACGATAGCACAGTTTTATGAGCTTGCAGAAATCCACGAGACATCTTGCATAAGAGGTTTAAGAATCTTTTCTATGCGCTCTCAACAAATGCCACTTCAAGCGCCCGACCTTAAGTCGGCCTACAACGTCACGCTTTCGACAGAAGCCGCTGTCAATGCACCCATCAACCAAGCCCTAAAACCTGAGGCCAAAATTGACCTCCTAAGGCAAATGATTCGCATTCGGGCTTTTGAAGAAAAGACCGTCCGAGCCTATCAACAAGGCCATATTGGCGGCTTTTGCCACACTTATATTGGCCAAGAAAGCGTGGCTGTTGGTACCGTTTCTGTACTTGAAGAACACGACCACGTCATCACGACCTACCGGGATCATGGACACGCTTTCCCGATGGGGATGGGGATGAATGAATGCATGGCCGAGCTTTTTGGCAAGTATACAGGCTGCTCTAAAGGCAAAGGAGGCTCGATGCACTTTTTTGCCCCAGATAAACGGTTTTGGGGGGGGCATGGGATTGTCGGCGGACAAACCCCATTAGGGGCTGGAATTGCATTTGCCGTTAAATATCAAGGACTTAAAGGGTCTTGCCTCTGCTTTATGGGGGATGGGGCTGTCAACCAAGGGGCCTACCACGAAGCCTTAAACTTAGCCGCTTTATGGGAGCTCCCCGTTATTTACGTTATCGAAAATAACCGCTACTCCATGGGCACCTGCCAGGCCTCATCATCCGCCGGAAACCCACTTGCCAAGCGGGCCGAAGGGTACGGGATGAATTGGGCCATGGTACGAGGCAACCATATCCTCGAAGTGCGTGCCCAAATACGCGCCGCCCTAGAATATACGTGGGAAACGCATCGCCCCATGATTTTGGAGATCGATACTTATCGCTACCGCGGCCACTCAATGTCTGACCCAGACCAAACTTACCGCACAAAAGATGAAATTGCTGCCTACCGCACCGCGCATGACCCTATCCTCCTTTTCCAAAACATATTAAAAGGGGATAAAGTCATTACCGCTGAAGGTGTAGAAAAAATCGAGGAAGCCGCTGAAGCTGAAGCCAGCACTGCCCTAGACTTCGCTCTACAAAGCCCTTTCCCGCCTGAGTCAGAAATTAAGCGCGATGTTTACTGGGAAGAAGACCACCCAGAAACAAAAACATCCCAAGGCACCTTATTCTTTAATTAAATTTTTGAGCTATGCGTTTAATTACTTACCGTGATGCCCTTAGAGAGGCAATGGCCGAAGAAATGACCCGCGACAACCGCGTCATGCTAATGGGCGAAGAAGTGGGCTTGTTTGATGGGGCTTACAAAGTCTCCCAAGGCCTTCTCAAACAATTTGGGCCAAAGCGCATTATAGACACCCCCATTAGTGAAGCCGGTTTCTCCGGCATTGCAATTGGAGCGGCTATGATGGGGCTGCGTCCCATTGTTGAGTTTATGACCTGGAGCTTTGCCTACGTCGCCTTTGACCAAGTAGTCAACAATGCCGCCAATATGCGCTATATGTCCGGCGGGCTGATAAATGTCCCCATTGTATTTCGAGGACCTGCAAATGGGGGCGTCAATGTGGGGGCTACGCACTCGCACACGCCAGAAAACTTGCTTGCCAACATGCCAGGCCTCAAAGTCGTTTGCCCTGCAACGGCTTATGACGCAAAAGGCCTGATGAAAACGGCTATTCGCGATAATGACCCCGTGTGTATTCTCGAAAATACGATCCTTTATAATGATAAAAGCGAAATCCCCGATGAAGAATACCTCATTCCCTTAGGGCTCGCTGATGTAAAACGTGAAGGCAAAGACCTAACGATTGTGGCCCATGGCCGCGCGGTTATAACCTCTCTCAAAGCTGCTGAAATCCTAGAAAAAGAGTATAAAATCTCCGTCGAAGTAATCGATTTGCGCTCTATTCGGCCCCTTGATGAAGAAACGATCTTAAAATCCGTCCGCAAGACCCACCGGGTTCTCTTAGTCGAGGAAAATAAGCCATTCTGTGGAGTGGATGCCCAACTTGCTTTCTTAATACAAGAAAAAGCCTTTGATGATTTGGACGCGCCCATTGCTCGTGTCTCCGCTATTGATGCGCCTCAAATTTATAGCATGCCGCTTGAAAAACTCCAACTCCCCTCTCCTGAGCGCGTCGTAAAGGCTGTGCTCGCCATGGGGTAACCGCTTTGGCCTTGATATAATTTAACATTATGGAAATTATCGACATGCCCAAACTGAGCGACACGATGACCGTCGGTACGCTCGTACGCTGGCTAAAAAAAGAAGGGGAAACCGTTGCCCCCGGGGATACGCTCGCTGAAGTCGAAACCGATAAAGCGACAATGGAGCTCGAAAACTTCTCCAAAGGCGTTCTTTTAAAACATTACATTCAAGAAGGCGAACAAGTCCCTATCGGAGCCCCCCTGTGTGCCGTTGGCAAAGCGGGTGAAACAGCCCCCGACAAAGCTCCTGCAGCAGCTCAAGCCCCAGTGATCGCAGCAGCTTCCACCCCAGCGCCTGCACCTACTCCTGTTGTAGTAGTGCCAGCCGCAACAGTCTCTGTGCCAGCCGCAACTTCACAGGAACGCATCAAAGCATCTCCCCTTGCAAAAAAAGTAGCTATTACCGAAGGTATTGCCCTTCAAGGCATTACCGGAACAGGGCCTGCCGGACGTATCATCCGCGCTGATGTTTTAGCGGCTCTCGAAAAAGGCGTTAAAGGCGGAAGCACCCTAAGCCTCAGTGGGGCCACCTACAGCCCAAAGATCGAAACTAAGACATTCCCCGTCACAGCCTTACGTGGGGCGATTGCCCGGAGGTTAACAGAATCTAAGCTCCAGAATCCACATTTTTATTTGGAAATTGAAGTCGATGCGGCCCCGATGGAAACGATGCGGCAAACGTTAAATGCCTTCTTTGCCGAACATACCAATGGCGAGACAAAGCTGACAGTAAACGATATTATCCTGCGTGCAACAGCCCTAGCCCTAGCTCAAGTACCCGGTGTCAATGCTTCTTGGCAAGATACGACCATCGCCCAACACGGCCACGTCCACCTCTCCTTTGGGGTTGCGATTGAAGATGGCCTCCTCACCCCTGTTATTAAAGATGCGGAGACTAAATCCCTCAGGCAGATCAGTGCTGAGGCCAAGGCCCTTATCGGCAAGGCCCGCGCCAAGAAATTGAAGCCAGATGAAATGAGTGGCTCTACCTTTACGGTGACGAACCTCGGCATGTTTGGCATCACCAGCTTTCACGGTATTATTAACCCGCCCAATGCCGGTATTTTATCCGTCGGGGGTACCTTTAAGAAGCCGGTTGTCAATGAGCGAGATGAGATCGTCATTGGTCACCGGATGATTGTTGGCTTTAGCGGCGACCACCGCGTCGTAGATGGCGCTTTAGGGGCCCAATTCCTCGGAAAGCTCAAAGAATTCCTCGAAAAGCCATCAATACTGATGCTATAATGCACGAGGCCTTTTACCTTCTAAGTGGGCTTCTAGCGCTGCTTCTTTTTTTCATAATATGGAAGTATCAAAAGAAGCAACCTGCTGAACATGCCTTAGAAGAAAAGGCAGGGATGACTTCCCCGGCTATGTGGACTGCAACCTCACCGATAACCACAGAAAAAGGGCCATCGCTTACCTGCTCCCTTGAAGAATGGAAACAAAAACTTTCCCCTGATGTCTACCATGTCACACGGGAAGGTGGAACGGAGCCCGCTTTTAATAATGCTTATTATGACCACCATGAGGCGGGCATTTATAGCTGTGCATGCTGCCACATGCCCTTATTTAAGTCTGCCGATAAATATGATTCAGGAACGGGGTGGCCTAGCTTTACCCAACCCGAAAACCCAGACTGCATCCAAGCCATCCCCGATAGAAGCCTGCCAGCTATGCCCCGGACAGAAGTCCGCTGCCATGCCTGTGCGGCCCATTTGGGACATGTCTTTAATGATGGGCCTACCCCAACAGGTCAGCGGTATTGTATCAATTCCGCCGCGCTGAAGTTTAAGTCTTGATCTTTAGAATCACTCTAAATAGCCTTCAAGGCAAAGATGAGTGATTGCTTAAAAAATGCAGTTTTAAGCCCCGATGCGCAAAAAGCCCTTAACCAGGCTATTACGCGTGCGGGCTTGCGCTCGACTAAGCAGCGGGATCATATTTTTGCCGTTCTTTTAACCCAGCGGGACCACCCAACAGCAGAAGAAGTCTATGCACGGGCAAAGCTAGGCATGCAAACGATCTCCCTAGCAACGGTTTACAACTGCCTAGAAACATTGGTGGCCTGTGGTCTTGTTCGCCAAGTAAACCTTGAGCGAGAATCTAGCCGCTATTGTCCGAATTTAGCCGAGCATGCCCACTTCCATTGCCATGACACGGGGCGGGTTTATGATATCCCCCTCCCGTTATCCATAAGTGGCGAGTTAAAGCATATTTTGCCCCTAGGCTTTTCTGCTGAGTCAATCGAAATTTCTTTTAAAGGGATCAAAGCACCTGAAGCACCTGTCCCCTTAAGCCATCACACGCTCTTACTTTAACTTAAAAAATGACTGCTGCTCTTGATATTCGTAACCTCTGTGTTTCCATTGGAGATAAGCCTATTTTGCAGGACTTCTGCCTGGTTGTCCCCAAGGGAGAAGTGCATGCCCTTATGGGGCCTAATGGCACAGGTAAAAGTACGCTCGCCAAAGCTTTGGCTGGGCACCCCGATTATACGATTACGGGAGGGGAAGTCTACGTAGATGGGGAAAATATTGTAGGCCTTGAGCCGGACGTAATTGCGAAAAAAGGCCTCTTTATGGCCTTCCAATACCCCAGCGAAATTGCAGGGGTCAGTATCGCCAACTTCATCCGTGCGGCTGTCCAAGCCCGTTTACCGGAAGGGGCCACTTTCTCTGCAACAGGCTACTATAAAGACCTCTACGCGCAAATGGACCTGCTAAAAATGGACCGTAGCTTTACCAGCCGCTCCATTAATGAAGGCTTCTCCGGAGGTGAGAAGAAGCGTTGTGAAATTTTGCAAATGCTCATGCTAAAGCCGACTTATGCCATTATGGATGAGACGGACAGCGGCTTAGACATTGATGCCCTGCGCATTGTATCTGAAGGGGTTAACCGCATGAGGGGGCCACAAATGGGAGCCCTCGTCATCACCCACTACCAACGGCTTTTAGATTATATTGTGCCTGACAAAGTCCACGTTATGGCAGGGGGGAAAATTGTCAAAACGGGTGACAAAAGCCTAGCACTTGAGCTTGAGGCCAAAGGCTATGATTGGTTAAGCACGCCGCTAGAAGCCGTTACAGCTTAATAAGCCCATTATACTATACTTCTTATGGTCGCAGATACTGCCAATACATTACCCATCGAAAATGAGCCTACCCCAAGCATACCAGAAGCAGGTAGCCAAGAAGCGGCGATTAATATTGACCGCGATAAAGGGAACTTCTTCTACAACACCACCTACGCGTACGACGCAGGGGTAGGCCTCTCCGAAGCGACTGTCCACTACATTACAGACGTTAAAAAAGAAGACGAGTGGATCCGCAACTTTCGCCTAAAGGCCCTCGATGTCTTTCATAGCAAGCCCATGCCCACGCATTGGGCCTCAAAAGATTTAGAGAATATAGACTTCTCCAAAATCCGTTACTACCTGTCCCAAGGGCAAAAACCAAGCCGCACATGGGAAGAGGTACCCGATGACATTAAGCGGACCTTTGAGCGCCTAGGCATCCCCGAGCAGGAACGGAAATTCCTCGCTGGGGTAGAGGCCCAATTTGACAGTGAGGCAGCTTATTCAAAAATGAAAGACAGCCTCTCTAAAGAAGGGGTCATTTTTGTAGGCTCCACCGAGGGATTAATGGAGCATGCGGACATCTTCCGGCCTTATTTTGGAAAAATTATCCCAACGGGGGATAATAAATTTAGCGCTCTCAACAGTGCCGTTTTTAGCGGAGGCAGCTTTATCTACATTCCCAAAGGAGTGAAAGTAAAGCAACCCCTCCAAGCCTATTTCCGTATTAATGCGGAGAACTTTGGGCAATTTGAACGGACCCTCATCATTGCCGATGAAGGGGCTGAGGTAACCTACATGGAAGGCTGCACGGCTCCAAAATTTGAGACCTCGACCCTGCACTCCGCCGTTGTAGAACTCGTCGCTCTCAAAGGAGCCAAGATCCAATATATAACCGTGCAAAATTGGTCCGACAATGTCTTTAACCTCGTAACAAAACGAGGGCTGGCAGAAGAAGAGGCGGAAATTAAGTGGATTGACTGCAATATAGGCTCTCGCCTGACCATGAAGTACCCAGGGGTTATTTTAAAGGGGCGGAAGGCACGCGGGGAAGTCCTCTCCATCGCGCTCGCTAACAATGGGCAGCACCAAGACACCGGAGCCAAGATGATCCACATGGCGGATGAGACGACTTCTAACATTATCTCCAAATCCATTAGCATTGGAAAGGGGCGGGCGACTTACCGAGGGCTCGTGCACATTCCTAAACATTTAAAAGGCTGCAAAAATAATACTGAGTGTGACGCCCTCCTCATCAATACTGATAGCCGTACGGATACTTACCCGGCTATTGATGTGCGCGGAGCGGCCAACCAAGTCCAACACGAAGCCAGTGTGTCTAAGGTAAGTGCAGACCAAATCTTCTACATGCAGCAACGGGGCCTCTCGGAAACAGAAGCTATGAGCTTAAGCGTTAATGGCTTTGTCAATGACCTCACCCGGCAATTCCCCATGGAGTATAGTGTAGAGCTCAAACGATTAATCGACTTACAGATGGAAGGATCCGTCGGATAATGCGACTGTATACTGAATACCTTTCTTTTAAGTTCTTGGGCGGTTGTCACTCCTCAAGTACCGTATGTACATTCGTCATTCCGCCCTACAAGCTCCTCAAAATCAAGGCATTCTGTATGCAGCCTCTTCATAATCCCAAAAAATTAAAATTTAAAAAAACTTATTCAAGGGTCTTATAATGAATACGTCTTTCGATACGATGCCCAGTAACATTCGCACGCAATACACGGTGACAGCTGAAGAAGGCTTTGAAGCGGCCTTGCAGGAAGCCGCGAGCGATTTTGTTTTCTACCGGAAGGCCGGCTGGGAGGCTTTTCAAAATTTAGCCTGGCCGACCCGAAAGGACCCGAATTGGCGTTTTGGCGAACCTAAAAAAATCGTCCCTGAAGGCTTCATGCCCTCCCCTGCCATTACGAGCCCGATGGCAGACTTAATTAATGAGAGCTCCCGTGTCATTGAACGCATTGCAGGGCGCTTAGTGTTTGCAGATGGGCACTTGGTTGCGAATGACCCGATCGGCCCTACTCTTGCTGAAAAAGGCGTACGCTTCCTCTCACTTGAAGAGGCTTTTGCTATTTGCCCTGAACAAATACAGCCGTATTACTTAGCAAAGAACCCGACCTTGGGCTCAGCTAAATACCATGCATTGCACCAAGCTTATGCAGGGGCCGGAACTTTTTTGTATGTACCACGCGGGGTAGAAATCAGTGAGCCTTTTCTTGTCTATCACTGGGCCCTGGCGCCTCATGTAGCGCTATTCCCCCACACGCTCATTATAGCTGAAGCAAACAGTGCGGTTAACCTAGTTGATATTTATGAGTCTTTCGACGAAGACTCCGCTGCATTTGCCTGCGGAATGGCGCATGTATATGCAAAAACAGGGGCCCGTGTTTTTAGAAAAAGCGTGCAACTGTGGAATACTGTGAGCCAGAGTATACAGATCGACGCGGCTTGGGCCGAAAAAGTGCGAATGTTAACAGTGTATCCGTACAACTTGGAGGCCACTATAGCCGGTTTGAAAACCAAGCCTTCATGGAAGGTGCCGGCGGCCGCGTGCAACTAGCCGCCCTGAGTGTAACCAATGGAGAGCAAGTGATAGATTCCCGCAGCCTTCAAGTGCATACGGCCCCCAATGCGACCTCGGACTTGCTTTACAAAAACGCTCTCCTAGGTGAATCGAAAACTATTTTTGCAGGCATGATTGTGGTAGAGCCTGCCGCGCAAAAAACAGATGCTTACCAGACCAATCGCAACTTGCTGCTTTCTAAAGAAGCGGAGGCCATTGCCTTGCCAGGGCTAGAAATTGAGGCCAATGATGTCAAATGCTCTCACGGAGCAACGACAGCGCCGATTGACGAAACAGCGGCCTTCTACCTACAAAGCCGAGGCATCTCCCGCCCTGCGGCCGAAGAGCTCCTCGTATTTGGGTTTTTCGAAGAAGTTATTGAACGGGTGGCCTACCCAGAGTTAGCTGAGCATTTAAGAACCGTCGTCTCTAAAAAATTTCAACAACCCACGCTATAATGAATCCGCATTCTGATGAACGTATTGTAACGCGTGATTGCCGGGCCACCGTCGTACCGGCAGGCGATGTAATAACCTTGCCAATGGGGACCAAAGTCACCGTAACTCACCGCTTGGGGGGCAACTTTACCGTTGTATGCGATTACGGGATGTTCCGCATTATGGGGCAAGATGCAGAGGCTATTGGAGAAACGATCCCCATCGAAGCCACTTTGCCAACAGATACGACCCCGCACGAGGGCCCCCCAACTGAGGCCCGTTTATGGGAAGCGGTTAAAACTGTATTTGACCCTGAGATCCCCGTTAACATTGTCGATTTAGGCCTCGTTTATTCTTTAGAAGTGACAGAAGCCGAAGCTGGAAAATATGTCGTGGATATGGCCATGACCCTAACGGCTCCCGGCTGCGGCATGGGGCCCTCCATCGCGGCCGATGCAACCGAGCGGTTAAAAACGGTGCCCGGGGTAGCCGATGCACGGGTAGAACTGGTTTGGGAACCGCCCTGGGACC
>JANYEO010000216.1 GCA_025363025.1 Opitutia bacterium | reverse complement strand
CTCAAAAAATGCCCTTGATCATATTCAACAAAAACTCAACAATCGCCCTCGGAAATCCCTCCAATATCAAACACCAACAGAAGTCTTCCTGAAGCTGACCACTTGTTCACCAAGTGCTGCACTTCACCCTTGAATGGGCCCATGCCTCTCGTTAATAGATTTTTTAGTTAATGAATGTAATCCTGGCTTTATTTGTATTTTTGGCTTAATGGACGCGAAAAATGGGCGATTTAAGAAGGGAGTCTTTTTACCCCATTAACCTCGTTTTCTGCATGTTTGCTCAATCTCGCTCCCTGACTGGCCGTATTGTTTTATGGATGGTGTCTCTCGCTGCGGTGCCGCTGGCGATTATGGCTTATCTATCTTTTCAGAATTTAAATGCCATTGAAGCAGATGCGCCACAGGCCTTTCAAAGTGTGGCAGAGGCAGCACTGGATAAAATTGAGCGTAACGTATTTGAACGTTATGGTGATGTGCAGGCCTTTGGGGTGAATGATGCTGTTAGTAATCAGGCCAATTGGTACCAGGCAGGGAGTGATAAAAACAGAATTGCGCGCGCCGCAAATGAGTATGCACGGCTTTATGGGTTCTATATGATCAGTATGATGGTGGATTTAGAGGGGAAGGTTGTCGCTGTTAATGATAAAGCCCCTGATGGGAAACCGATTGATACGGCTTGGCTTTATCAGGAAAATTTTAAATCTGCCCCTTGGTTTCAGTCCTGTATTGCTGGGCAATTTTTGGATACCGATTTGCTTAAAGGGACGTATGTTGAGGATGTTCATCGCGAGTCTTTAGTTCAAAAAGTATATGGGGGCGATGGAATGTCTTTAGGTTTTTCTGCCCCAGTGTATGATGCGGCCGGTAAAATGATGGGCGTATGGCATAATGTGGCTAACTTTTCTTTGGTTGAGGATATTATTGTTGCGGCTTATCAAGAGTTGAAAGCTAAGGGAACGAATCAGTTGGAGTTAACACTTGTTGACCATACCGGGCGCGTACTAATGAATTATGACCCTGAAACAGCAGGGAATGCGGCTGTGCAGCATGATCCGGCCATAGTGCTCGCTTTAAACTTGGCTGAAAAAGGACAGCCTATGGCGCAAGCTATAACCCGTGGGGAAAACGGGAATGGCCGGGCTCTTAATATCCGGAAAAATATTCAGCAAATGGGGGGGTATGCTGCTTCTAAAGGGGCTTTAGGTTATAAAGGCCTTGGCTGGGGGCTTATGGTACGGACTTCTGATAGTAAAACCGATGCCCTTGTGGCTGCAGCCAGGCAAGAAATATGGGCGACGGTTATGGGAGGACTTTTGGCATTGGGCCTCGTTGGGTATTTTGTAGGACGTTCGATTGCGAAGCCTGTTCAAAATATTGCAGGTAAACTATCGGATAACTCTATTCGTTTGCAGACGGCTTTTAAGCAATTATCTATAACGGGCAAAACATTATCAGAAGGGTCATCCTCCCAAGCTGCAGCGGTTGAAGAGACAAGTGCTTCTGCTGAGGAAATTTCTAGCATGGCTGAAAGTGGGCTTTCTCAATTAAAAGAGGCCGCCGAATTAACGCGCTCTACCCGTGATATGGCCGAAAAAGGCTCGATTGAGATGAAGGACATGGTGCAGACCATGCGAAAAATTGAGATATCTAGCTCGGAAATTGGGAAAATTATTAAAACCATCGAAGGGATTGCTTTTCAAACTAATTTGTTAGCCTTGAATGCTGCGGTAGAAGCTGCACGGGCAGGGGAGGCAGGGGCCGGTTTTTCTGTCGTGGCGGATGAAGTGCGAAATTTAGCGGGCCGTAGTGCAGAAGCTGCACGCACGACTGCGGACCGTGTATCCGCTGCACTGGATAATGCGCATGAAGGAACACGTATTTGCCAGCAAGTAGAGCAACGTTTTTCAACCATCTGTGAACGCGCAGGCACAATTGATGGCGCAATGGTGGCCGTTGTGGCTGCTTTGGATGAACAAGTCCAAGGGGTGGCCCAGGTTAAGAATGCCTTGGTTGAGATCGAGGGCGTGGCCCAAACCGTGGTTGTGAGCATTGATGGCTTAGACGCTGCAGCGGGGCAAGTATGCGATGAAGCGATGAGTATTGAAGGCGAAATCGAATGTCTGCAGGCTATTATTGCCGGGAAGGCATCTTCAGGAAGTGCTGTACCAGCCAATGGAGGCCAAGTTGGGGCTATGAATCTGGCAAGCGGGGCTGCACCTATCATGTCTCCTGTAGGGCATGGAGCGCATCGGGATGGGGATAATAATAGTAGCGGATTGACCTTTAAGGGGCGCAATTAGAGAAGGTGTATTCAGAATGCATGCTTTTCAGCCCTTACTGCGTTCGGCGTACGCACCTACTTTTAGTAGGCTTACGTGCGCCTCGCTCGTAATCATCTGAAAATCAATGCATTCTGAGACCGCTGCATAATACCTTTCTTTTGAGTTTTTGGTCGGTTGTCGTTCCTCGAGTACTGTATGTACACTCGTCACTTCGTCCTACAAATTCCTCAAAATCAAAGCATTCTGCAATCGGTCTCTTCATAATCCCAGGCCCTGAAATCTGAATTTTTTCTGTGTTTTGTTTGAAAATACCATTATGCGGCGGTCTTATAAGGTGCGCAGAGAAATTTTCATTTAGTGGTTAAAAATCGTGCTTTCTGGCTCTATATCTTGTAAGAAATGGGGTCTATGATAGAACAAATAGCGATTTTAGACTTTGGCTCTCAATATACGCAGGTGATTGCCCGGCGTATTCGGGAGTGTCAGGTTTATTCACGAGTTTACCGGTATGATACGCCGGCAGCTGTCCTGAAGGCGGAGGGGGTTAAGGGGATTATTTTATCCGGAGGGCCAGCCAGTGTATTGACTGTAGGCTCCCCTCGGCCGGATCCGGCGATTTT
>JANYEO010000207.1 GCA_025363025.1 Opitutia bacterium | reverse complement strand
GCTAACAACCGTATCCCCCTCGAAGAAGCCGTGGAGCTGCCGAATACGCGTTGGGTGGCGCATTTTGCGAAGGGCTTTGGCTTCAATTTGGCGGATACGCTCGCGGGTAACGCGGAACTGACGTCCCACCTCTTCCAATGTGCGGCTATACCCATCTTGTAAGCCAAACCGAAGAGAGAGGACTTTACGCTCCCTATCTGTTAAACTATCTAAAACGTGGACAATTTTTTCCCTTAGGAGGCTATAAGCCGTCATATCATAAGGGTTTTCGGCGGATTTATCTTCGATGAAGTCCCCAAAATTCGTATCCTCACTATCGCCAACCGGGCTTTGCAATGAAATAGGCTGCTGCGCCATCTTCATGATGGCCTGGACGCGGTCAATCGGTAAATCCATCTCATGGGCCACTTCTTCTGGGGTAGGTTCGTGACCCAGCTCTTGAAGGAGTTGCTTTTGAATTTGCATGACCTTATTGAGCGTTTCGATCATGTGCACGGGGATACGGATCGTCCGAGCTTGGTCCGCAATAGAGCGTGTGATAGCCTGGCGGATCCACCACGTAGCGTAAGTAGAGAACTTGTAGCCACGGCGGTACTCAAACTTCTCCACAGCCTTCATGAGGCCCATATTGCCTTCTTGAATAAGGTCTAAGAAGGAAAGGCCACGGTTCGTATATTTTTTAGCGATGGAGATTACCAAACGCAAATTGGCTTCGACCATTTCCGTTTTTGCCCGGTGGGCTGCCCGAACATGGGATTTTACCGTGCGGATCAGTTCGACAAAAACCTTAGGCTCTAGCCGATATTGAATGTGGGCCGCTTCAAGTTCTTTTTTAACCTGGGCCGCATCGTCTGCAGAGACCTTACGCGCTTTACCCGCGCGCGTTGTGGGGGTGAGCACTTCTAGCAGGCCTTCAACTTTGCGGACAGCAGGCGCCAAATTTTCTAGAAATTCCTCGAAGACTTTGAGTTTAAAAGAAAACTTTTTGAGAACAGGCTTTAGTTCTTCCTCGGTACGGGAATAACGATTCGTCGCACGTTTTCGGGTAAGCTCGCTTTGCGCATTGTTCATCTCATGCCATGCATGGGCGAGGGTTTCTTCCAACGTTTCGGCTTGGCCTAAGTGCTTGGGAAGATTTTTAAAATACGTCTCGCGGCTATCAACTTTTTTATCAGATACAATGCGGTCAAACCGTTCTTCACGGGAAATGAGCTGGCGAACGAGGTCTATTTGATAACTCGCAGTTAAGCTGACCGAGAAGAGCGTTTCTTGCGCATTATTCTCTGCAACTTCGATCCGTTTAGAGATTTCTACCTCTTGCTCGCGCGTCAAAAGCGGCACTTGCCCCATTTGCTTGAGGTACATCCGCACAGGATCGTCCAGCGAATCCATCTGCGAGGTACGTGCCTGCGCTTCTTCCGTTTCGTCTAGCCGCTGCTTGTAGTGCTCTACCTCATCTGCATCGAGAATATCGATTTCCAGGTTTTCGAGGATGCTTACGACATTCTCAATATCTTCCTGCGTGTTAATCTCTTCCGGCAAATGGGCATTAATTTCCTGCACAGTCAGGTAGCCCTGACCACGAGAAAGCTGGATAAGCTCGCGAATTTTATCGCTTAAAATCTTTTGAGCGCCGGTTTCTACCTTCTCTTTTTCAACAAGAGGCGTTGCGGGATGAGTATCTTTGGATTTTTTAGCGGAGGACGGCATATTCGGCTGATGGATTCAACTTAAGTTTAAAATGGGCGGCTGTTCTAAAAGGCGACGAATTCTAATACGTTCGTTTTGAAGAGAACTTAAGGCCTTATGATCGGATGGATCGATATTAGCTAAAGCACGGGTGAGATTTTCTTTGATTTTAACAAAATAAACATTAAATAGGCCTTTTAAGGCTTCTTCAGCTGCTTTTTGGAGATTATCTAAATGGAGGTCTTCACGGGCAAGCAGGCTATAAAAATGGTTGCGTTCGGTATCATCTTCCAAGAGCTCATCGGCAGAACTCCGATCTTTCCACAAGCCCTCTCTTGCAGCCGCTAAAAAACGACCGAGCAAACGGCCAGACAGTAAACTGATATCTATCCATTCTGGCTGTATACATTGAGCAAGTGCTTGAGTTAAATCGGCATTAGACGAAGCGGCGATGAGAAGGATATCGGCATAACTTGTCAACTTTTCATCGCGAATCGGCACATTTTGTGCCGGACGTGCATTTATTCGCAACTTAGGCAATTCTTTATCAATCGTGTATTCGGAAATGCCTAGTAATTGGCCCGCTCTTTTTAAAGCGCTTTCAGCCAGGGGGAGGGAGTCTGCCGCTTGGTAGATAGTAAACAACTGACGTAGAGCGGCTTCTTTAGCATGGGGGGAGGCTTGGCGGCCTTCAGGGGCCATAGCCTTTATGGCAAACTCAATCGCATCTTGCCGATTGCTTTGCAACGCTTCCCAAGCGGGTAGGCCACCTTTCAGTAGCAAAGAATCTGGATCTTCCCCTGCCGGAAGAGCAAGGAAGTGGAACTCTAACCCGGCCTGAATGCCCATGGGCAAAAGACGTAAAGCTGCCCTGGCCCCGGCTGCATCTCCATCCATTAAAACATCTATATGGGTACTATAGCGCCGCAGGAGCGATAACTGCTGCTCCGTAACACTGGTCCCCTGGGGGGCGACCGCAGTATGGATGCCCATCTGCCAGCAGCGAATCGTATCTAGCTGGCCTTCTACTAAAATTAACGGGGTCGCATGGGTGTCTTTTATATGCAAACGGGCGTGCTCCAGCCCAAAGACCAGGTTGCTTTTGCTAAAAAGAGGGGTTTCTGGGGAATTAATATACTTGGCCTCGTGCGTTGGGTCGTCTTTAGGCGTAAGGGAAAGGGCTCTGGCGGTAAAAGCGACGACACGCCCCTGCACATCCCGAATAGGGATCATCAAGCGTCCCTTAAAGCGGGGTCTTAAGTGCCGGACATCCTGCACCGTATCTTTCGCATAAAATAGGCCACATTGCCGTAGGGCCTCTTCTGAGAAAGATTTTTTAAGGAGATAATCGAGTAAATGGGTGCCTGAAACCGGCGCAAAGCCTATTGATAATTCCTTGGCTAAAGGTAGGGGAAATTGGCGGTCCTTTTCCCAATAAGCCCGGATGAAGGTGCCTTCTGCTGTACTGGCAAGAAAAGCCTCGTGGAAAAATTGGGTGGCACAGCCATGAATCTCATAAAGCTCTTTGCGAAGCGAAACACCGGCACGATTTTCTTCCCCATCCTCATATTCAATTGGGATCCCAAAGCGATCGGCCAAAAGGGCAACAGCCTCATTAAAAGGCAAATTTTCTTTAAGCTCTATAAACCTAAAAAGATCCCCCGCATGCCCGCTACTGTAGCATTTAAAAACGCTTTTCTCTGGGTGCACATAAAAGGAGGGCGTCTTTTCTTCATTAAAAGGGCTCAGTCCCCGGTATTGGCTGCCTACACGTTTAAGCTGAGAATAAGGCATAACGACATCCACGATGTTTAGGCGTGTACGAATTTCCTCGATCGTGCTGCGTTTAATGCGACTCAAAACTCAATATAATAGCTAAATAGTAACTAAATAATACGTGCAGGCTTTTATCTCTTTTCTGCATCTAGTAATAAGCATCTGCAAGCGTTGTCAAGCAAAGCTTGCCGCAATAAAAATCAACCTGAATGTTTATTTTTTGTAAAAATAACTTGACGTTTAGCAACAACACTGTATATATAGACGATACATGCCTCACTTACTGAGATAAAAAAACATATTATGAAAAAATACATTATTTTACTGTTATGCTGTTTGCCAGCTACTATTTTTGCAGAAGTATCAAAGAAAGAATATTTGCTTCAATCAATAGGAGATGCCTATGGGACCAAAAATGAAGTAGAATTTTTAGCAGAATGTGAGCAAATAAGGGGGGATTTGAATTCTGAGTTTACTTTTTTTGATTTCTTGTTTGCTATTCGAGATAATAAGGTCCCCTTAGTTCAGTGCTTATTAGCAGCTGGGTTTAAAGCTAATGATTATAACATAGAGTGGGATTCATTCGACTCGCCTTTAGTATACGCTCACGGTAATTCAGCCATGACTGAGCTTTTATTAGATGCGGGTGCAGGACCTTTAGTGGTGCCTACTGCTTTGTTGAAACA
>JANYEO010000201.1 GCA_025363025.1 Opitutia bacterium | reverse complement strand
TTAGGGTCCATCCCTTCTTTGGTGAAGACTTCAGACCATAGGTCATAAGCTTCTTGGTCGAAGTCCGCAGGGTCCCCAGCGCCTGGTTTATAAACGGTGGCGTAGAGGCGGTTTTTGGGAAAGCCCCAGATCTTCGTTAACAGTTCCCAGGCCCAGTGGATGGCTTCTTTTTTAAAATAATCGCCAAAGGACCAATTCCCCAGCATTTCGAAAAAGGTATGGTGGTACCCATCAAAGCCGACATCGTCCAAATCGTTATGTTTGCCTCCAGCGCGGATACATTTTTGCGTATCGGCTATACGGGGGTGGGCTGCGGGGCGCTCTCCTAAGAAGTGGGGCACAAACTGATTCATGCCGGAGTTTGTAAACAGCAAATTGGGGGAGCTCGGCAGTAGGGAGGAAGAGGCTACAATAGCGTGGCCTTGGGCTTTAAAATAATCGAGGTAGGCCTGGCGGACTTCCGCGGAGGTGGTTGGGCGATGTTTCATGATGAAAGAAGAAGTCAGAGAGTTATAAGGGCCCCACACCTAGAGGGAAGCGCAAAATGAGACCACTTCATCATGAGGCCGCTGCATAACTATCTTTCTTCCCAGTTTTTGATCGGTTTTCGTTCCCCCTGTACTTTGTAGGTATACTCGTACAATAGCAAAAAGCCGTAGACTCTTTTACGAGTATCTACGGCTTTTTATTAAAACGCAGGGTGGTTTTAATCCCTACTTTTTGATCTCGCGGTGGAGGGTATGGCAGTTGAGGGCAGGGTTAAACTTCATCTTTTCGATCTTCGGTTTACCTGTTTTGGCCGCTTTTTCAGCGTATGTTTTCTTATTGATGCTCGTCATATAGCGAGAGGGAGATTTTCCCTCACCGCGGGCAACTGTGCATTCTAAAATAATAGTTTCTCTTGGCATAACAAAAAAAGTAGGACGTTGAAGGCCGGGATTAAAGTCTTATTGAAATTAAAAATCAATCTCCAAATTGAGCTCTTTCTATAAAAATTAAGGTATTGCTACAGCAAGCTCAATAAATAACGCAATCGCCGTACAATTATCATGCCCGCCCGCTGCATTCGCTTCATGGATAATACGCTTAACAAACGCAGCGGGCGTATCCATTTCAAAGGCCGCTTCATAGAGCCCTTCCGCCTCCCAGGCCAATACGACGCCGTCGGAGATGAGTAAAAGCCGCTCTCCCACTTCAAGGGGGAGGCTGCCTGTATCGACCGAAAGGGGGTCCGCTTGGCCAATACAACGGGTGAGGCTATGCATGTAGACTTCTGGGATGTAGAGGTCATCCCCTGGGTTAGACCGGTCTAAAAGCTCTTGCCCCACGGTATGGTCAACTGTCAATTGATAAGGCGGTTCATCTTTGCGAAAAAGAAAGAGCCCTGTATCCCCCACATGGGCAAAGTGCGCATGCCCATTCCGCATAAATAATAGGGTTAGGGTCGTTCCCATCCCCATGGGGATGCCCATTGTGTGGCCTGCTGTATACACAGCCTCACTGGCTTTGTTGAGAATAAGATTCCAATCCGGGAGCCCATAGGGGGCTGCTTCTTTTACCAATTGATGGACAACCTCCACCGCTATTTTGCTAGCAACATCTCCATGCGCCAAGCCTCCCACTCCATCTGCCACTATAAAAAGTCCCAAAGCCTCGTCTACTAAAAAGGCATCCTCATTGCAAGGCCGAGAAAGCCCGCAATCAGTTGCGCCATAAGCATTAATAGTAAATGAGGTGGACATAAAAAGCAGGATATTTGACCGTTACAAACACGGTACTAAGAACAAAGTGAAGGGATCCAATCAGAATTACTTACTATAAGCAACTTCACTTGACTTAAATGTTAAATGAATCTATATTAACGTTAGTCGGTTTTCTCCTTAATTACTCCCATGAATCCTCCTATTGGTTCTTCCCCTCGTTCTAATGTTCCTCGTCAAGCGGCAAATGTTGCACAAAATGGAGCTGTTAATCAACCTCCTGCGAATGCTGTAGGCCAGTCTGGTGGTGCAATTAAGTCTCTTTTTCAGCGAGCTGTTCAGTTTGTGGCGAAGCTTACAGGTCTAAGAGCGAGTCAGGTCCCCAGTGATACGCCGGCCGCTTCTTCTGTGAGCAATCGCAATTCTGCTCAAATTCCAGCAAATCCACCTCGAGTCAATGCTCAACCTCCACGAGGTTCTGTTCTAACAGGTCAACGAGCAAGGCCTCAGCCAGAAGGCCAACCTGCTCAACATATTCCACAGCAAAAGCCGCGTGTGCTTTATGTGGATTCACTTTATACAAAGCGTTCAACCAGCGATGTAATTGCTATGTTGCAGCCTCCGAATGAAGTCTCGTCTGCTCGATTAAGCTCTATTGCAAGCGCCCTTCTTCAGCGCCCTCCCGGAGAAGTAGGTATTATATTAGGCGGCATATATCCTCAAGTCGCAGGCCCTCTCATTAAAGCCATGCTAAATGACCCTAGTATGACAGCGGATAAATTCTATAATATTTTCAACGCGATTCCTCATGCGACGAGAGATTCTCAACACATTCATTCACAAATTATGCAGTATATTGATACCGCAGCCCTTGCTAAATTTGCTGAAATGATGTTTAGCAAAGGAACCCCCGCCGAACGAAAGGTCTTGCTTGAGAATATCATTGAGAGTCGTGTGGATCAAAAGGCTATAGCGAG
>JANYEO010000016.1 GCA_025363025.1 Opitutia bacterium | reverse complement strand
CAAGGAGAGGGCTAGTACTTTATCTTGTGGGGTAGAAAGGGGATGGTTGTTGAGCTGTTTTACGAGTAGCTCTATATCGTGCTTATTATTTCCTGGGTAAGTAGCCAAGTTGCGCATGGCCGTTAAGCCTTCTTCATTTGTCTGGGTTGCCAATTCGCGCAAGTGGGTAACTCCAGAGCTTCTTTCCGATGCACGGGAAGATAGCTGGGAGAGTTTTACATAAAATAAATGAGCCTCCTCTGGGGCGTCTGGCATTTGTATTACGCGTCCGGCAATGGCTGCAGCTTCATCAAAGCGCTGGTTTAGGGCTAAGAGTTGAGCTTCTAGTAGGAGGGTCCTTATACTGGCTGCTTCAGTTTCTTTTAGTCTATTTAAGAAATCTTCTGCTGTATCTAGTTTCCCCAGTTTAAGGGCCAGGGCCGCGGTTTGGTAAAGGTCATCCGGCAGCTGCGTTGCTTCTGATAAAGTGACCCAAAAAGGCAGGGCCTCCCCTGGGCTTAAGCGTGTAATGATTGCAGCTGTGTAGCGGGAGATAGCCGGGTCATGTGGGGATAACTGATAGGCGGTATACGCTTTCTCAAAAGCCGTTTGGAGGTGTCCTGCTTTATCTTCTTCTTTAGCCGCTTCTATTAAATGTTCAGCCCGCCAATGCTTAAAGGCCCGCATCGTGGGGCGCGCACTGAAGGCCGCTCCTACAGTCAGCCCAGTCGTAACGGCAATGAATATCCAAAATTTTGTACTCTTTAAAAATGCAGCAGGCATGGAAAATGAAGCGAGCGAGGGTATTGGGGATGCTGTTAACTAAAAGGTAGAAGGCAAAATACTGAGTTACCCTCTGCTTACGACTTTACCAAATGCCACAAATGCCGCAAGCTCTCTTTCCTATGCATCATACCCCTTTGCAACCCCAGATAGATGTTATTGGTCGGCGTCTCCTTCAGCCTGGCAAAAAGTCAGCCTGGAGCCTCCTTAATAAAGATACTTTTTACCATAAAATACTGGACTGGTGCATGGGGCAGGAGCAGCTCAAAACCCAGCTTTTTCGCTTCGTCAGTGTTTTACCCTATTTAAAGGACGGCAAAGCGGTGATGCAGCATTTAAAAGAATATTTGGGCGATAACCAAGGGGCGTTGCCTTCCTTTATTTCTATCGGGCTTGGGCTTGGGGAAATGGCTCCGGATTTAGTCGCCTTCGCGGTGAAGCAAAACGTGAGCGAAATGGCCCAGCTTTTTATTACGGGGGAAACGGTGGATGAGGCCATCTTGGCCGTTAAAAAAGCCCGTGCAGCGCAGAAGGCCTTTACGCTTGATATTTTAGGGGAGTCTGCCCTGGGCGAGGCTGAAGCTGCAGATTATCAGCAACGTTACTTAATGCTTGTAGAGCGCTTGGCAGAGGAGGCTCAGGGGTGGGGGCCTGTTCCTCAAATTGATGAAGGTAGCCACGGCCCACTGCCAAAGGTCAATATCTCGATCAAGCTCAGTAGCCTGTATTCTCAAATTAATTTCAAAGCGTGGGATCATACGAAGACTGTTCTTAAAGACCGCGTACGCCCCATATTAGAAAGGGCAAAGCAATTGGGGGTATTTATTACCTTTGATATGGAGCAATATAGCTTAAAGGCTCTTACGCTTGAAGTGTTTAGGGAACTTATCTTAGAGTCCGCCTTTAAAGATTATGCCCATTTTGGCATCGTCCTTCAGGCCTATTTAAAATCTTCAGAGGCGGATCTTCAAAACTTAATCCAGCTCGCTAAAAGCCGCGAAGTTCCTTTTACCGTCCGTTTAGTCAAAGGTGCGTATTGGGATTTTGAAGTTATGAATGCAGGCGCTAAAGGGGCTTCTGTTCCTGTTTACACCGATAAACGGCAAACTGACGCCAGTTACGAGCGGTGTGCGCAGCTGCTTTTAGATAATGCTCGTTTCATTGACGTTGCATTAGGCTCTCATAATGTCCGCTCTTTGGCTGCAGCCTTTGCCTATGCGGAGCAGTTAAAGCTCTCTAAAAAAGCCTTCGAAGTCCAAATGCTTTACGGAATGGCCGAGCCTTTTAAAGCCACCATTATCGAAGAAGGGTATCGCCTGCGGGAGTATATGACCATTGGCGGCCTTATTCCTGGTATGGCCTATTTGGTGCGTCGTCTTTTAGAAAATTCGTCAAACGAGTCTTTTTTGCGCCATAGTTTGCTTGAAGGCCAATCACCAGAAGTTTTGCTTCAAGACCCCGCCGAGGCCCTCGAAAAGAACCCCAAAGTAGAAGTACCTAAAGTCATTCATGCTTTTGAAAATGAGCCCCTCACCGGCTTTGGTCTTCCTTTGCAGCGTCAGCAAATGGAGGATGCTTTACATTCTTTTGCTGAGAGGGCAGGGCGTCATTATCCTTTAGTAATCGGGGGTCAGCGTATAGAGATGAAAGGCACGCATCTCAGTCTCAATCCTTCTAATGCAAGTGAAGTCGTAGGCATTATTTCTTTAGCTTCGGAGAAAGAAGCATTAGCCGCGGTTAAAGCAGCCTCTGAGGCTTATCCTATGTGGAAGGCTACAAGCGTTGATACGCGCGCTAGCTGTTTGGAGCGCCTTGCAGATTTAATGGCCAAAGAACGTTTTCGCTTGATGGCCACCCAAGTGCATGAAGTCGGCAAGCCGTGGAGCGAGGCCGATGGGGATGTAGCGGAGGCGATTGATTTTTGCCGATATTATGCCATGCAAATGCGCAGTCTTGGCGTCCCTCAAACCGTAGGTCATGCCCCGGGGGAGCACAGTGTTTATCATTACCAACCACGTGGGGTAACCCTTGTCATTGCACCGTGGAATTTCCCTTTGGCTATTTTAACGGGGATGACGGTCGCCGCCTTGGTAACAGGTAATACCGTTATCATGAAGCCTTCGGAGGATTCTAGCGTCGTCGGGGCAGAGCTTATGGAGCTTTTGGAAAAAGCCGGTGTCCCTCCCGGGGTCGTTAACTTCTTGCCTTGCCGTGGTAGTACCGTGGGGGAGTTTCTGGTGCGTCATCCTGGCATTTCTACAATTGCCTTTACCGGTTCGCGGGCTGTTGGCCTTCATATTCATGAAGTCGCTAGCATCGTCCCTCCCGGGGCTCGGCATATTAAACGGTGTATTTTGGAGCTTGGGGGCAAAAATGCTATGATCATCGATAACGATGCAGATCTAGGGGAGGCCGTTACTTCAGCCGCTTATGCAGCCGTGGGGTTCGCCGGTCAGAAGTGCTCTGCCCTTAGCCGCGCTATTGTGCTGGAGGGCGTTTATGATACCTTTCTTAACCGCTTAATTGAGCGCTTCAAAGGCTTTGCAGTCCTACCTGCGAAAGATCCTCTGGCTTATCTGGGGCCTGTTATTAATGAAGCCGCTTATAATCGTTTGCTTGCCGCTATAGAGCGTGGCAAATCAGAGGCCAAGCTCGTTTATCAAG
>JANYEO010000097.1 GCA_025363025.1 Opitutia bacterium | reverse complement strand
GCTGCACTTCATACTTGAATCGGCCTAACCCAACCCATAAATACTATGAAAAAATCTACCTCCTTCTCCTTAATGCAATTAGAATCCCGTGCTTTGTTTGCTGCTGATGCCGGAATGGTGAATGATCATCAAGAGCTGGATGTAGGCAGTGTTTTAGTGGAAGCCCCGGTTGCTCCTCAATCGCAGGAGCCTAGTGGGTTTGAAAAATTCGTCAGTGGGTTTTTCCGGGTATTAGGGGAAATTATTATCGGCGGCATCGCTGCAGAATTAGCGGGGAATGATCCCATCGGGTCTGCTGTTATCGGAGGCGTGTTATCAGGGGGAGATATGGATACAGCCGTTACAGCTGGAACTATTGGGTGGATGAATTCTAAGAAATAACTCGTCTTTATAAGACTGCTGCATAATGCAGCGTTCAAACAAACAAAGCCCTGCTGATACAGCAGGGCTTTGTTGTTTGAAAGGAAAATGATGGATTGTGCTTCAATTTCCCTAAACCCTTTTCTGAAAGCCCTGAAACTTAATTATAATTGTGCTTCAATCGCATTTTCACGTAACATAAGACTTTGCTTTGTATATGGATCAAATCCCTTCCTTCCAGTGAATTCCTGAAAATGCGTTGCCGGTTTCCTCAAGTCCTTATCTGGCACAGTTGCCTCCTTCAGTGCAGGTAGGGGCTCAAGAGACGAAAAGCTGGTTGAAAAATATTGTAGAGGCAGCCCAGTCGACAACGCCTATTGCTAGCCGCATCCTCTCAAGAGGGGTAGATCAAGTACCTTTGACTAAAGCTGTGGTTCAAGAATTAGGCGTACCGCCTTCGGTTGTGCTAAGCATTAATCAAAAAGGAAGAATGTATAAGGGCAGTGGCTTCCCTATTCACCTTAAACTTATTGTAACAGCTCGGCATTGCGTAGATAATGATCAAGGCGAGCCGAGCGTCAATCCAGTCCATGTAAAACTTCCAAGTGGCCTCTGGACGGATAAATCCCAACTAAGACGACCGATACGCTATCATCTTTTTGCACCGAATGGCACAGTTGTGAGTATTGATTGATTGGATAAAAACGGCAAATATCTTTCTTTAGAAGTTATTGACAAGCGTTTAAAAGGCATGAAAATTTTTAGCGGTTATGATCGTACGTATGGTAGCCTAGCCGACATTGCATTAATTGAATTAGAGCAGCCCCTAGATATTGATTCGAATACTCTTCCTTCGCTCGTAGATGATATTAGTATTGAGCATTTACTGTCAGACCAATCTTCTAGACGAGCAGTAGGATTCCCATTAGCTAAAATCCTCCAAGATAATCCAAAGATCCATAACAAGCGCCCAGAGGCATATCATGAAATTATAAGGGACACCCCTCTTCACATATCAGAAATAGGGGTTTCAAAGCCGTTTAAACCCGCGGGTTTAAAAAAAGATACCATCTATTGGGAGCAAAACAAAGGTGCCATTATTTATCAAGGGAACTCTGGCGGTGCTGTCCTCGCTTCACATGAGGGAAAACCTTATTATGCAGGTATCGTGACAGCCAATGGTAATGGAGGTAAAAGCACTACCATTCTACCTCTTAAAGGCAAAGTCATGACGGAGCTTATACTGCCAACCTTAAACCGCATTAAAAAGGAAGAGCAAACAGCCGATCAAGCAAAAAATCCCTCAGATACTGCGTCACTCACTCCTTATACTGATGTTAAATTAGAAACATTAGAATTCATCCCGAATGATCCTAAGCGCTTAACCTTTAGCTGGCTTAAGGACCTCCTCTTGCACTTATTGCCTGGAATGGCTCAAGATGCGATTTTTACTTGGCGGCTCGAAAAAGCGATTGAAGAAGAAGATTTTGCAGCCTTACTGAAAGCCTTTCGAGCTAAAGGGCCTACGAATGCAATGGATATACTTAGCCTTAAGGATGAAAAAGGCTGTACTTTGTATTTGAAATTAGTAAGCACCTGGGCCCCAGAGCGTATTAAGAACCTAGCCGCTCATCTAACGGCTGCAGAACAAGTAATTTGCATGGAGATGCAAGATAATCAAGGGAAGAAAGCTGCTGACTACAGCGCTATGTCGCGCACAACGTAAATCTTTTTGCGTTAGCCTCTTTAAAATAAGTTGTCACTATTAAAACAACAAAGCCCTCTTTGATCAATAGGGCTTTGTTATGGCTATAGCTTATTACCTACAGTTTCTCGGCAATCAATGCCTCGAGCTTATTAATGTCCGCTGCAAAAACACGGATGCCTTCGGAGAGTTTATCCGTTGCCATGGCGTCTTCATTGAGCATCCAGCGGAAGGTTTTTTCATCCATGGTCAGCTTTTTGATATCGGCCGCTTGCGCCATTTCGGGTGTTAATTTCCTGGGGAGGGGTTCATTCGAGGCCAAGAGCTCTGCCAGTAGGTTCGGGCTAATCGTTAAGAGGTCGCAGCCTGCCAGTTCGCGGATTTCTTCTACATTGCGGAAGCTAGCTCCCATGATCTCAGTTGAGTATCCAAATTTCTTGTAGTAGAGGTAGATCTCTTTGACGGATTTTACTCCAGGGTCTTCAGTCCCTACAAAATCTTTAGCGTATTTGGCCTTATGCCAGTCAAGGATGCGGCCCACAAACGGGGAAATGAGCTGTACACCGGCTTCCGCCGCTGCAATAGCCTGCGCCATGGAGAAAAGGAGCGTTAAGTTACACGAGATACCATCTTTTTTAAGGATCTCAGCCGCCCGAAAGCCTTCCCAGGTAGAGGCAATTTTAATCAATACCCGCTCGCGGGGGATGCCTATTTTTTCATACAAACTCATGACGAAGCGGGCTTTGTCAACGGTGCGCTCTGTGTCAAAAGATAACCGCGCATCCACTTCTGTCGAAACGCGCCCGGGGACGATGTCAGTAATTTCTTTGCCAAAAAGGACTAAGAGCGTGTCCACGACGCGTTTTAGCATCGCATCATGCCCGAGGCCTGCGCCTTTGTTATCGGCAATAGCTTTGTCGAGTAAGCCCTTGTAAGCATCCATTTGGACGGCTTTTAAAATCAAAGACGGGTTCGTCGTCGCATCCCGTGGGGTGAATTGCTTGAGGGTGGCGAAGTCTCCGGTATCGGCCACAACAACCGTGTATTGCTTAAGTTGAGCTAATTGATCAGGCATAAAAAAGGGGGTTCGAGGGAGCTGAAATGCTAAGAGACAACCGTATATATGTCTAGCTGTTATATACAAGTTTATGGCTTACGCTTAGATAATAACACGTTATCGCAAATAACCTTTAAAAATGGGCCAAAATAAGTTGACAGGTCGCGGGTGGGTTCTCCTACTAGAGCCCTTCTGAATATGAAGACGACTTTTGGAACAAAACAAGACGCGAAGCCTGATTGGTATCTAGTAGATGCCTCGGGCCTAGTGCTAGGACGCTTAGCTGTTAAACTCGCTAATCTTATTCGCGGACGGCATAAGCCTATTTATACGCCTCATGCAGACATGGGTGACTACGTTGTAGTTATCAATGCAGACAAAGTTCTTTTGACAGGTAAAAAAGAAGAACGGAAGTCCTACATGTTTCATACAGGCTATTTTGGTAATGAGTATTATCGGAATCCCGCTTACTTTCGCGGACACCGGCCCGAGTTTATTCTCGAGCATGCCGTTCGCGGGATGTTGCCCAAGAAAAGCAGCCTTGCTCGTTCTATGATGACGAAGCTGAAGCTCTATGCCGGCACAGAGCACCCACACGAAGCCCAAAATCCCATTCCTTTTAAAGGATAGTTTACTGCCATGTCTGACACGGTTAATGTATTTCTAGGTACCGGTCGCCGTAAAACGGCCGTTTCTCGCGTGCGTTTAATGGCTGGTACCGGTAAGGTCACCATCAATGGCAAAGATTTAGAGGTCTACTGCTATTCAGAAGATCTCGTCCGCTTGGCGACAGCCTCCCTCGTAACAGCTGGGATGCGTCATCAAGTAGACATTATTGCACGTGTTGAAGGCGGAGGCCCTAATGGCCAAGCCGTTGCTTTGGCTCATGGTATTGCCCGTGCCCTTCAGCGGATGGATAGCGAGCTTCGCCCCGTCTTGAAGAAGGCAGGCCACTTGCGCCGCGACCCTCGTATGCGGGAGCGGAAGAAATCTGGTCAACCCGGTGCACGCAAGCGCTTCCAGTTCTCCAAACGTTAATTCGTTTGTTGGAATTGCAAAAACTCCCAAGGTATTTATTACCTTGGGAGTTTTTATTTAAGTATTTTGCCTTTTCTGTTTAAAAAATGCATCATTTTGGAAAGAAGGCTTGCCAAGTGAGGCTGCATTTCCAAACTCGGCTTCTTCACACCGTGCCTAGGTGGCGGAATTGGCAGACGCGATGGACTCAAAATCCATTTCTCGCAAGAGAGTGAGGGTTCGACCCCCTCCCTGGGCACCATTAAAAGATTGTTGCAGTGTAGTTGTCGAAAAGGGAGGAGCTGCAGTGGTTTTCACAATACACAGCTCAA
>JANYEO010000091.1 GCA_025363025.1 Opitutia bacterium | reverse complement strand
AGTATTCAAGGTGGAGGCTCTGCCAGGGCGGCTGAGGCATTAATGGAAGCCCCTAAGCATGTGCTAGCCCCTATGTCTCATGAAATGACGGCCAAGCAAGTGGTGGCCTTCCGCGAAAAATATGGGTATGACCCAACCGCTGTGAGGGTGGCCCTGGATGCAGTGGCTATTTATGTAAATGCAGAAAACCCCATTACGTCTATACCGCTGAGCATGCTCGAACGGATCTTTCATGAAAATACTACAGATGGAGTGAAAACCTGGTCGGAGGTGGGTTTGCAAGGCTCTTGGGCTACAGTCTCCGTTCATCCTTTTGGCCGCGATAGCCGTTCCGGCACTTATCAGTTATTCCAGGAAGTAGTCTTGCGTGTAGGAGATCATGGGCCGACTGTGTCTGCACTAGCGAACCCTTGGGATTTGATAATGCAGATAGCCCGTGACCGCGCTGCCATTGGTTATTCTGGGATTGGAGTGCAAAATTATCCGGGGGTGAAGCTCCTCCCCATTGCGATTGACGGGAAGTTCCCCATTGAGCCGACACGGGCCAATTGCCTGAGTGGAGATTATCCTTTGGCGCGTTCCTTATATATTTATAATGGAAACCGCCCAGGAGAGGCCGCCTCTAGTATACAGCAAGAATTTTTCCGTTATATATTCTCCCAGGAAGGGCAGAATGTGGTGGTGCGCCAAGGCATGTTTGCGTTGCAATCCTCCATGGCGGCCAAGATGTTAAGACGGGCTCAAGGCAAAGGTATTAACCTCGACTAAAAAAGGCTGCTTAATGCCTGCCTATTGAGCGCTTGCGTTGTTGTCGCTCGTCGAGGGCTGTAGGCCCACTCACTCGCTCCGCCTAGTAATCATCTCAGTATGCAGGCATTAAGCAGCCTTTTTGTCGCTATGGGATCTTACCCGGGCCCTTTTTGGTGCTTTTCACAAGAGCCCATGATCATGGTTTAAACAAGATTGGTTGATTCTAGTTCAAGTATTTCTAGGTGGCGTTTTAGGAGCCCTTGTGCGAATCGTTTGAAATAACGATTAGCAACCTCTAAAGGTGTGAGCCCGGAGAAACTCCCTGAAATGGGTTTAAAGGTAATGTCTAAGGGTGCATATTGCAGCAATGTTTCGAGCAATTTAGTATCATCCTTTGTGCAGGCCCAATGAAGCCATGCATCTTCGTTACTGCTTATACGCTTAGCCAGCATAGGGTTAATATACAAGAGGGATGCGACAGTTTCACGGTCTACTGCTATGAGAGCATGGTTGAAGGCTTCGGTTAGTTGATTCATGAGTGCGGGATCAGCACGCACGATGGTATCTACTTTATCATAGTTTTTAGTGCTTAAGGCTTGGCTTAAAATAGTAGCTAGTTGGATGGAAAGGCTTGGGTGGATTTCTAAGAGAAACTTGAGTTGATTTGCGTTATACTGACGCAAGGCAAGGTTAACCTGTCCTGAAAGATTATTTACTAAGCTAGGTTGAATGCCTAAGGCAACTTGGGCGGCCCTAGCGTCTTGATCTTCGAGGGCACGGGCGAGTGTCCTTTGTGTTATCTCTTCATGGCCTATTACCTGCATGTTTGCACAAACATCGGGTTCGTTTATTTGAAATACGGAATGAATGAGGGCAAACAAAGCAGGGTCATAAGCTTTTAGAAAGGCTTTGCCCTCGTAGATAGATGCAGAGTCTGAGCCGAAGCCACCAAACTGCTTGAGCACACGTCTTTCATGGTGCGCACAATCAAAATAACGCCGCACGCCCTCTGCCCAATATTCTAAGTCCTTAGTCATAGCGTATTGACCCTGCCATAGACCACTAACTTGGGCTGCTTTATAAGTGTTTGTAAGGCGCTCATGAAAGGATGGGTCCATCCGCCGCAGGGCGTCTTCAATAGCATGGCCTATTTCGTGAACTAAGACGCCACGGTTGCAAACATCGTTATCAGGGGCTTCTGCCATACACTCTTCTCCGCATCGAATGCGCCGGATGCTAGTGTTATAATCGCCTCCACACTCTTCTGCCTCTAAGTCTTTTAAGGGGGGGAGCTCTATGCGAAGATTTTTCTTTTTTAAAGCTTCTAAAATATCGGGCCGGGCTTGCAGCATGTTTTCTAAAATCTCCAAAGATTTTTCATCCGCTTGAATAGTGAGCAAGGGGAGGCCTTCTTCTGTGATGTATTGTGCTAGCTGAGCATAGTCCCACTTATTCTCAGTCTGAAGTAACTTTTTCAGAAGAGGGAGGGGGGCCTTTTTTGGATCATTTAAGGTTAATGTATTGATAAATTGCCTGAGGCTTTCGGGGCCATTTCTTAAAACCTCCGTACTAAAAGTGCGGGCAGACCCTGTACGAAGAGGGGCGTTAACATCAAATTCTCTCTGATTGAGTAAGGCCCATAGAAAAGGTGCTTCACTTTCTGTGATACCCCTAGTCTTATCAAAGAGATAGGCGATAGGAGTGATTCCGTAGCCGTCTGCTTGGTTGATATCTGCGTAGGACCATCTACTATTAAGTAGTAAATTGAAAATAGCGAATTGTTGATACTGAATGGCGTATGTTAAAGGTGTATCGCGCGTGCTAAGTTGAATTTCATTAACATCCACTGAACCATCGCGTAGCAATTGCTCAACGGCTTGGGCATCATTTTTGTAAATAGCCATCCATAGCGCGTTTTGGTTGGTTTCAGGAGATTGTATTTCAACTGGGTCATTGTAGCTATACGTTGCCGTTGCCATGGGGGCTACGGTGATTAAGGAGAGGAGGTTTATGAGTAGATATCGCTTGAGTTTCATTGGCCGATTCAAGTATGAAGTGCAGCACCCTTAGGCTGGAAAAAGGGTTAAGCAGCAGTGATGATAATGTTGGAAAACAGATTAATCATCATGCCAAAAAAGCAGTACTGCCACTTAACCTTAAAAGAGCGAAAACAAATT
>JANYEO010000089.1 GCA_025363025.1 Opitutia bacterium | reverse complement strand
AATTTGTTTTCGCTCTTTTAAGGTTAAGTGGCAGTACTGCTTTTTTGGCATGATGATTAATCTGTTTTCCAACATTATCATCACTGCTGCTTAACCCTTTTTCCAGCCTAAGGGTGCTGCACTTCATACTTGAATCGGCCTGCAAATAGGCCTAAAGGTTATGTAGAGGCTATTACACATGATGTTACAACTACCACTGTCGGCTACTTCACTAGCTTCATCGTAAAAGCATTCGTAACCGCCATTACCTTTATCTTATGGTTCTTCTCCTGGGTTTTAACGATCGTGGATACAGCGCGCTACTTCCTCGTTCAAATTTGTTCCCTTATCTTCCCTATATTTGTAGCCGGGCTATTGACGCAGTCCTTTAGCTCTCAGTTCTACAGCTTCATATTTAATGTGATTGGGCTATTCCTATGGCCAGTAGGGTGGGCGATAGGCCATCTCGGCATCCATGCGCTTTTTGCGGCAGCTGCCAATGTTATGCGGGTTGATGCGATTACCGTGAATGACGCTGCTTCTAAAACCGCCCAAGGGTTGAAAATGCCATCGGCAATGGCGTTTATGACCCCAGTGTTAGTACAGACGGGATTAGCTCGTTGGCTTCTCTCGGTATGGGGCTGCTCATGTGTTTTGTGATCATGATGATCGTGACCTGCATTTGGATCCTCCCTGTCACCTTTAAAGCGCCTCACTTTATTCAACAGTTGGTGATAGCGGGTGGGGCCGGCTTCTCGTCCATGCTCAGTGGGATGGGGGTGGTTGCGGCCGCAGCCGGAGGGGTTGCTGGACAAATGGTAGGCGGGCGTGGCATGGGGAGGACTGCAATGTCTATACCTGTACAAATAGGTGGCGCTGTCGTGGGAGGAGCCGGATCAGTAGCGCGTTCTGCTGTAGCGGGCATGGGTGGAGGATTAGCCTCCAGTGCGGGCGCTGCAGCCGCCAGTAATTTTAGTAGTGGGGCTTCTTCAGGGTCTTCGAGTTCTTCTGGTTTTTCAGGGTCATCCAGTTTTAGCGATGGGCAACCGCGGTCAATTCCAGCGGGTGGGGAAGCGGCTCCTGTGAAAGAAGAATCGGAGATGGCAAAGCATTACAGGGAATGGGAAGACAAGCAAAAGCGTGATGCCCTTGTGGCCGCTCGTTATGCCAAGGCCAAGTTACCCCCCAAACCCTTACTGCCTATCTAAACAGAAAATCGTTAAAGGCGGTTGGCTGCCGCTGAAAGTTATTCATCCAAGCCGGTGCGAGGAGCCCCCGGAAGGGAAAAGGCACGCCGCAGCACCGGCTTTTGTGAATATACTTTTGGCATTAGTCAGAACCCATTTTGTTAACGATAACCCGCTTTTAATCGCCGCATAATATGCGGCGATTATTATTGCAATTGCGGTGAATGATTATGATAATCGCCGCACTTTTTGCAGTGATTATTATGTGGATACATGAATTTCAAAATTGGCCAAACTTTACTTGGGATGTTGAGGCACTTGCTTCCAAGCTGACTAATATACGTCATCGACAAGGACGATTACTCGGACGCATGGAAGGACTCGGCTTCAATTTCAAGAGAGAAGTCAATCTTCACACGTTGATGAATGATGTGATTAAATCCTCAGCCATTGAAGGGGAAAACCTATCTTCGGAGGAAGTACGCTCCTCTATTGCTCGTCGTTTGGGCATTGATGTTGCCGGCCTTATTCCTGTTAGTCGTAACGTTGATGGCATTGTTGAAATGATGTTGGATGCTACTCAAAGTTTTTCAAAGCCACTGACTAAAGAACGTCTTTTTGGATGGCATGCTTCGCTATTTCCAACTGGTCATAGCCATATGCACCCTATTACTGTTGGAACTTGGCGTACCATTCACTCTGGCCCGATGCAGGTTGTTTCAGGTCCTATTGGTCGCGAGAAAGTTCATTTTGAAGCCCCTAGTGCTGATAGGATTGAAGCTGAAATGAGAGCTTTTTTGGCATGGTTTGAAAAAAATGAGGAAATTGATCCAGTGATCAAAGCGGGTATTGCTCATTTTTGGTTTGTAACCATCCATCCCTTTGAAGATGGAAATGGTCGTATTGCTAGAGCTATTGGTGACATGGCATTGGCCCGAGCTGACGGTACCACGGATCGTTTTTATAGTCTTTCAAGCCAGATTGAAGCTGAGCGAAAAGATTATTACGATCAACTTGAAATACAGCAACGTAGCAGTCCGGAGATCACAGGATGGTTAGCATGGTTTCTGGATTGCTTTGAACGAGCAATATTAAGTGCCGAACAAACCTGTGAAAAGGTCCTTTTTAAAGCACAGCTATGGGATAAGATCAATCGCAGTCCTACTAATGAGCGGCAACGTCTTATTATTAACCGCATGCTAGAAAATGATTTCAAAGGCTATATGAATACCTCTAAATATGCCAAACTCGCCAAGTGCTCAAACGATACCGCACTTCGAGATATTCAGGATTTAAAAGCTCGCGGAATTTTTATTCAGAATTCTGGCGGTGGTCGTAGTACAAGTTACCGTACAGCAAATGTAATGGTTTAATTTTTTAGCATCCAAGTAAAAACCGGTGCGAGGAGCCCCCGTAAGGGAAAAGGCACGCCGCAGCACCGGCTTTCGTGAATGCACTTTCTTATAGACTGATAGCCTTTCAAAAAATAACAAAATGAATAAGCTGATAGGAACGACGTTATTAGTAGGGATTACCGGAGGCTTATTTGTACTGGCTTGGGCGATATTGCCCTGGCTTATGGCAGGGGTCGGAATGATCTTTGTGAGCTTATTAATGGCAGGCAGTGTGATGGATTTCAAAACATTCACTCTGCCTGAACCGCTCTTAATCATTGGAGCTATCTTAGGATTGAGTTGTTCTTACTACGTGCCTGAGCTGCACGCTGCGTCCACTTCCTGGGGCGGTTTAGGGGCTGCTTTTTCGGCCTTATGCCTAAGCACAGGCGGGCTATTATGGTTTTCCAGTGGGCTTGAAAGTTTGCTTCGAAAACCGGCCATGGGGCTAGGGGATGCTTATTGGCTAGGTGTTATTGCCACTTTTACAGGGCCATGGGGAGCGCTCTTTTCTTTGCTCGTCGGATCGATGTTCGGATGCCTTTTCATCGGCCTCGCCCTGATTACTGAAAAAGTCTTAGGCATTCAACTCGGCCCAAGATTGCCATCGGCCGCTTTTCTTGAAGAAGCTCTTTTGGCTAATAGAGCCGAAGCCCCATGCCCCCTTACAATTGGGGTAGCCGTTCCCTTTGGCCCCTGGCTATCTTTAGCTGCAGCTGTTTATTTTGTCTTTTTTCAACAGGATTATATGCATTTCCTCCAGCAGCTATTCAAGGGAGTTTCTCCGTTGTTTTAAGAATGGCGATGGGCTTGCCGTCGAAAGTTATTCATCAAAGCCGTGCGAGGAGCCCCCAGAAGGGAAAAGGCACGCCGCAGCACCGGTTTTTGTGAATATATTTTCATGCTGTGTGCATAACTTGCTTGCTTCGTCGTGCAATTTTTATAAATATATTGACGCTTTGATTTCTTTAGTTTACGAAATTTTTCGTGAATTCAAGATATTACATTTTATTTATCTTAATCAAGTCCAGCGGCTGGTTATTATTGGCGCCCACAGGGTGGGCTACACCATGTCAGTCGGATCAGTCATCCTGTTTTAGCATGCTTCTGAACTCGATTTTTGGGGCGAGCTTGAAATGGTTCAAAAACTGATTGAGGATGGAGTTGAGCTTAATCATGCAGATCAGGATCACTACCCCTTGTTGTTGGCGGCAGTTAGCTCTATCGGTGGTAATCGGCTTAAAATAGTTCAAATGCTAATCTTTGCCGGGATTGATCTTAATAAGACAGATCAACATGGAAATACTCCATTGATTCATGTCAGTTCTACCAGTGATGTTGAACTGGTCCGAGTGTTGGCCGAAGGGGGGGCTGATCTCAATCAAGCAGATTCGCATGGCAATACCCCGCTGATTGTAGCCATTGTCTATAATCAGAATGAAGTGGCTCGACTACTGATTAAATCTGGGGCCTATATTAATTTAGGCAATAAAGCTGGTGATACTCCACGTATTTTGGCCATGAAAAAGGGCAATATTGAAATTGCTCGATTGGTTGTAGCTGAATTGGATAATAATCAAACTGATGAAATCACAATTGCTCGCATGGTCCTCAGAAATCCTGCTTTTAATCTTAAAAAAAATCGCACCAAAAGACTACTTAACTACCATGAACAAGTTTGGCCTGCTACAGATAAACGTGTAGCGATTAAAGGGTCAAACAACATACAATCAGCATCCTTTGAGAAAGCAGCCCATGTTCTAGAAAACATGCTGCAGGGGCGTGAGGATATTTTAGAAATCTTGCTGCAAGAAGAGACCTATATTGTAATTAACGATACAGGAAAGAAGATCCAAGATACTCCAGAATTTTTAGGTGAGATTAATTTTGAACATACTCAGGGCCTACACTGTTTAGAGATGGGCATGATTATGATCCGTAAGGAAAAAATGGACGGCTGTGCTATCGGCGTACTGGTACATGAAATTGCGCATGCCATTCATTTAGCTGCATTAGATGATCTTGATCCTTCTTTTGATACACGGCTGCAAGACCTCTATAAAAACGCGAAGAATAAAGGCTTATGGAAAGGAGAATATGCAATGACTAATCATAACGAATATTGGGCAGAGGGCGTCGCATCATATTTTGGAGGCGAGGAGAGTTTATGTAGCAATTTGGGACTTATTCTTGAGTATAGCAGCACGTTTATAAAAACTCATAACTTGTCTACGACAACACGAATGCTGGATAGCAAAGCTCATCTAAGAGTCTATGATCGAGCGCTATTTGATCTCATTGATTCTGTTTTTGTAACTAAGCATTTAGGCTCCAGTTGCTTACCGATTGAACACTGTTTGCCGAGTACTCCTTGTGAAAGCCCGGAATTAATTAGGCAAAGAATCGCAGACATCATGGATATAGTCGCTAAAAGGGGACCTGTTGAAATGCTTCAACCGTTGATTGCAATCGGAGCTAATGTGAATCAATCCAATGGGTATGGCAATACGCCCGCAATTTTAGCAGCTCAATTTGAGCAAATTGATGTTCTCAAAGCGCTTATAGAAGCCGGAGCTGATGTCAATAAAGCGAACGCGGCAGGCAACAGTCCCTTAATTTTCGCGGCTCAAAATGGCTTTACTGAGGCTATTGCCCTTAATCTTAGCGGCTCACAATGGCTTTACTAAGACTATTGAATTACTACTTCGATATCCAGAAATTGATGTCAATTCACAAAATAACGAAGGAATTACAGCTTTATATGTAGGGACCAGAAAAGGGTTTGCTAAGGCTATTGCATTACTGCTTAACCATCCCAATATTGACGTCAATAAAGCGAGTAAGGAAGGCAACAGCCCCTTAATTTTAGCGGCTCAAAATGGCTTTACTGAGGCTATTGCATTACTACTTAACCATCCAAAAATTGATGTCAATCAGGCAAACAGCTATGGCGTTACCCCCTTATACCAAGCTGTCAGAAAGAACCAAATCCAGGCCATTGTATTGTTACTGAATGACTCCCGCATTGAGGTCAATAAAGCGAGTAAGGAGGGCAACAGCCCCTTGATCTTCGCGGCATTCGCTAACCAATTAGAGGCGGTTAAATTGCTCCTGGCTCATCCTAAAATTGATATCAATAAGTCCAATCAAGATGGAATAACCGCTCTTAAATTTGCGATCCGGGATGGAAACGCAGCAGTTGTTGATTTACTGAAAGAAAAACACGCTACCCATGCTTTAAAAGATGAGCTTTAACATCGAAAGCTCAATATAAGCGTCTATTGTAAAGCCGCCGCATTTAAAAATGAACAGCGGGCAGAAGTTATTCATCAAAGCCGGTGCGAGGAGCCCCCGGAAGGGAAGAGGCACGCCGCAGCACCGGCTTTTGTGAATACACTTTCTTTGAGAAAAAAGCGCAAGGCGCTTCATATGACTGCAGCGCTTGAATATCAGATTCACTTAACCCCGTTAATTCCACGATATCTGCCATTAATAGACCTTTGGCTAACATTTTTAGGGCCGTTCCTTGTGTAGCTTTTAATTCGCCTTCCTTTATTCCTTCTGGTCTTTAAGCAGTTCTGTTTTCCAATTCCTTCATTACTGTAGTCAAATGATTCAGTCCGCAGGCCTCAACGTTATCGGCAATTTCGTACCGGGCGCTGCCGGGAGTCACGATAAAAGCATGCTGGATCTTTGTGCTTTCAATTGCGCTTTGAAGTGAGCGCGTCATGGATGGTTTTCCGGTGTATTTAAATTCAAAACCAAAGGGCTTGCCGCCAATCATAAGCAGCAAATCGAGCTCTGCTCCAGAGTAAGTTGACCAAAAAAAAGCGTCGCGGTCATTGCCATGCAAGGAAAGAACTTGCTCTAGTGCAAAGCCTTCCCAACTAGCGCCCAATTTGGGGTGAGCCTCAACCATAGCCTGGTTTTTCAATCCTAAGAGGGTATGTAACAGCCCTGAGTCGCGGATATAAAATTTAGGCGACTTGACCAAACGCTTTCCAATATTATTCCACCAGGGCGGCAACTGACGCACCATGAAGGTGTCACACAAAATATCCAGGTAGTGACGAATAGTTTTTCCAGTAATGCCTAAGCTGCGACCTAGCTCTTCTTGATTAAGGAGCTGGCCGTGGTAGTGGGTAGCCATTTGCCAAAAACGCCATAGTTGCTGACTTGGAATACGAATGCCTAGGTTAGGAATATCCCTCTCGAGAAATGTGGATAAAAATTCGCTGCGCCAGCGAAAGCTCGACTCATCCGCAGCGCTTAGATATGCACGGGGAAACCCGCCGTGTACCCAAAGTCGGTCTTGATTTTCATAGCCGACTTCGCTGATCATCATGCCTCGCAGTTCACAAGAATGGACGCGGCCAGCCAGTGATTCAGCGGAACGGTTGAGTAGTTCTCCCGTAGCGCTGCCGAGGATGAGGAATTTGGCGGGCGAGGGCAATCTATCGGCAAGGACACGTAAAAGGGGAAACAGTTCTGGTCGGTGCTGAATTTCATCTAGTACAATAAGACCCGTGAGATTTGCCAGGGTTCGCTTGGCATTTTCCAAACGTGCATAGTCTTCAGGATCTTCTAGGTCGAAGAAATGAACTGATCCTTGTTCGACTGCCCAGCGTTTAGCCAAGAGCTTAGCTAGGGTGGTTTTTCCGATTTGCCGTGGCCCAACTAAGGCAATGATTGGCGTATCAGCAAAGATGGATTCGAGCTGATCCACGGCATCGTTTCTGAAAAAGATGGTTCTTGAAGCCATAATTGGTCCTGTTTTTCAATTAGTTAAGTCTTGATTTATTGTCGAAAAATAGGAGGTTGTCTCCTATTTTTCAAGTAAATAATGACTACAAGAATAGTCACCACATGATCCCTTCAAGTTTTCTTCGATAAACGACCCATTTGGCCGATTCAAGTATGAAGTGCAGCACCCTTAGGCTGGAAAAAGGGTTAAGCAGCAG
>JANYEO010000253.1 GCA_025363025.1 Opitutia bacterium | reverse complement strand
ATTCCATAAAAAAAAGCCCTGGGTCTTTGAGGACCCAGGGCTTTTCAATTAACTTAAAAGCTATCTTTAGCTCAACTTTCACACCAAGCGGTATCTTCATCCTCCTTATTAACGCGTTTCATCTTAATAATACCCAACGTTTTAAAGAATTTAATAACCCGGTAAGTCGCATCAAATTCTAAAGGCCGCGTAGCAAAGTTAGCCCGCGAAGGGAACTTATGATGGTTGTTCTGAAAACACTCGCCAAGGCAGAATAAATCAACCGCAAACGCATTGGTCGAATCATCTTCTAGATCATAATTACGATAGCCATACTTGTGCCCACACCAGTTCACCAAGGCCCCATGCACAGGCCCCATTACAAAGTGAATGGGTAATAGCAGATAAAACCAAGGCGAAGGCGCAAAGAAATAATAGAAAATCACGTACGAAAAACCCCAGAAAATACGAATCACGGACGAATCGGCAATAAAGTCCAATACAGGCCACTCTGGGAAGTTTTTGTCGAAACGGCGCTCAACAGGCCCATCACGGTAAACAATATCCTGATAAACCTGCTTCGTGTGCCACATGAGGGAAAATACTTCATTAAAGAACCGAGGGGAATGGGGATCTTTATCCGTATCACTATAAGCATGGTGCATCCGGTGCATCACAGCGTAGGCCCGTGGGTTAAGGAAGGAAGACCCTTGAAAAACAAAGGCCAGAAAGTAAAACACACGTTCCCAAAACTTGGACATGGTAAAAAGCCCATGAGCCGAATACCGGTGGAGGAAAAACGTTTGGCTAACCGCTGCAAGATACCAATGCAGAACAAAAAAAGCGATAATGACTGAAACCATAGTATAAAGATAAATACGTTAAAACGGCCCAGAGCAAACCCTGAGCGTGGAGGAAAGCTAAGCCCTTATTTACGTTTGGCCAAGCGTTTTTTATAGGTTTTTAAAAGATATTAAAAATCGTGATCGCGCCAATTAGCCACGAGCAACCTCCCATATCCTCAAACAACGCTCTACAAGTGCGGGGAATTCATGAAGCGGTATCTGCGTTGCCGCGTCAGATATCGCCTGGCTCGGCTCTGGATGTGTTTCAATAAAGACTCCATCCGCTCCTGCCGCACAAGCCGCTGCCGCCAATGCCGGTATATACTCGCGGTCGCCTCCACTTTGCCCTGAAATCGTCCCCGGGCGCTGAACACAGTGGGAATCAAATATAACCGGATGCGCCCATTGTCTCATAATAGAAAAACTGCGATAATCCACAATCAAATTCTGGTACCCGAAGGTCGTCCCTCGTTCTGCCTGCCACACTTCTGTAGCCCCGGCCTGACGAAGTTTATCCACTACAAACTCCATTTCGTAAGGTGATAAAAACTGTCCCTTCTTAACATTAATGGGCTTCCCTGTCTTAGCTGCCGCCACTAATAAATCCGTCTGCCGGCATAAAAATGCGGGGATCTGAAGGACATCTGCCACTTCTGCCACCGCTGCGCACTGCTCAGGGTTATGCACATCTGTCACAATCGGCAATCCGTAAGTATCGCGGATTTTCGCGAGCAACTTCAACCCCGCCTCTTGCCCTATGCCCCGCGAGCTGCCCGCTTTTGCGCGGTTAGCCTTATCAAAAGAAGATTTAAAAACAACCGTCATCTGCGCATGCTTATCCCGTAAAGAGGCAAGCACTTCCGCCACCTGGAAAGCCATTTTTTCACCCTCTAACGCACAAGGCCCCGCAATGAGCAAGAATTTTTGAGGATCGTAAATCATGAGTGTGAAGCTAGAGCGGCTTTAATAAAGGCGGCAAAGAGGGGATGCGCTTGGTTCGGTTTAGATTTAAATTCAGGGTGGAATTGTACCCCCACAAACCAAGGATGATCCTTGATCTCCAAAATTTCGACTAAATTAAGCTCCGGGTTAATGCCCGAAACAGTAAGCCCCTTATCCATTAAACGATCACGGTAAGCATTATTAAACTCATATCGGTGGCGATGGCGCTCATAAACCAGGGCCTCTCCATAGGCCGCAGCCGCATGGCTCCCAGGAGTCAATTGACAGGGCTGAGCCCCCAAACGCATACTGCCCCCTTTTTGACTCTGCTCTTTTTGCCCCTCCATCAAAGTCACCACTGGGTCAGGGGTCTGAGGGTCAAACTCCAAGCTATTGGCCAGTGGCATGCCTGCTACGTGCCGCGCAAACTCAATCACCGCTATCTGTAACCCTAGACATAGCCCAAAATAAGGGATTTTGTTTACCCGGGCATACGCTGCGGCCAAAATCTTCCCCTCCGTCCCTCGGTC
>JANYEO010000215.1 GCA_025363025.1 Opitutia bacterium | reverse complement strand
GGGCGTAGGTTTTGCCAGCTGGAAGGGTTAAGTTAATCCCGTTTAAAACAGTTTCTGTATCGTACGCAAATGAGACATTTTGGAAGGTAATCTCTCCTTGTACATGGGTGAAGGGCAGGGGGTTTATCGGGTCATGGATTGTTTCGTCTACATGGATAATTTCCTCTATACGGTCTAGGCTGGCTGAGGCTTCTTTTAAGCGATTATGGAGGCGGCCAAGCTTCTTTAAGGGCTCGTAAGATAAGTAGAGGGCCAGGAGGATGGTGATGACGTCTTCTGGCGGAATACTTTTGTGCCAGGCGTAGCCAAAGGCAAGGCACACGCCGCCTGCGGCAATAACTTCGATCGCCGGGGAAAGAAAGAGGGTGTATTTGGTCGATTTGAGAACGCGGCGCAAATACTCCTGACAGGCAACGCCGTAGCGCTTCATCTCGTGTGCTTCGAGACCAAAGGCACGGATTTCGCGGATGGCCCCTAAGTTCTGCGCTAAGCGAGTGGCCACAATGCTGCCTTGGTCTTGTTGAGCGCGGGCACGTTCCCTCAATTTCACCCCGATGATGCGTACGGGCAAGATAGTGAGGGGGATGGCTGCTAGCAGAATAATGAGAAAGGCGACATCTGCACGCTGAAGGCAAACTGTTGTAACGGCTGCGAGTGTGGCAATTAAGGTTGCGGGTTGGCGAAAAACTTCTTGGGCAAATTCAGTTAAAACCGTTTGTAGGATAAGGGTATCCCCCGTGACGCGTGTAATTAAATCCCCCGGGCTGCGATGATGGAAGTAGGAGATAGGGAGGCGTTGCATTTTGCCAAAGGTGAGCAGACGTATTTGTTCTAAGACATGTTGCCCGCAGTAGGCCAAGTAGTAGCCATTCACAAAGTACGATACAGAGCGTACGAGTGAAATAAGGATCATAAGCATCCCGATGAGGACAATCATCCCTAGGCTTGGGTTGTACCCTTCCCCAAACACTTTGGGGTATCCATAGTGAATGATTTTTGGAATTAAGAAACCAGTTGAGCCTCCATAGACGGCTCCTGCCAGTATGGAGATGATGAGGGACCCGAGTACAGGTCTTAAAAATTGTAAGTAAGGTTTGAATCTGTTCATGAAAGCGTATCCGCAGGCTGCAAGTTTTTGACGGCTTCGAGGACCGTTGCGGGGAGCAGGTGGCTCATCGGAAGGCCCCCGGTTGGGGGACAGGCTAGTGGCTGCAAGATGAGCATGGGTGCGGTAAATATGGGGCGCGTACGCTGAGGGTTTGTAGGGCCATATAGGCCAATACAAGGGATGCCTAGGGCATTTGCCAGGTGTAGCCCGCCGGTATCGTTACCGATAACAAGGTCGCACCCTTGAAGGGCTTGCGCAAAGGCGAGAAGATCTGTTTTGCCTGCTAAATCTTGTACGCGGAGAGGGTCAAAGCCTGCGGCCACTTCTTTTGTTACAGCTTTATCTTTTGGGCTACCAAAAAGGGCAAGGGTGTGGTTGGGGTAAGTAAAGAGAAGATGGCCCATTAATTCTCGCCAGTGGTGGGGGCTCCAGCGTTTTTCGGGGCTATTTTCTGAGCCAGCTATGAGACCAATGATTCCTTGTTTTGGTGAGCTTTCTGGAAGAGACAAGGGAGTGTAATTTAATGGAGCTTGAAGCCCCATTGTTTTAAGCCAAGTTTCCCACAGGGCTGTTTGATGAGTAGTATTGAGAGAAAGGGTGGTTGGTACAGGCCATGTATGAGTAATAAAATGGCGGGTACGCCCAGGCAAAGTTAGGCCATGGCTGGCTGTGGCATTTAAGATTTTGGCTTCGATATCACCCCGTGTGGAGTGAGTGAGGAGGATTAAGCGATCAGGGAATTGCCCTCTCCATTTAAAAAAGGCAAGGAAGTAGGCCAGGCCTTTTTTTGGCAAAGCTAAGACATGATCTGCAGCTCCTAGGGCCTCTAGAAGCGGGGCGTGTACGGCTTGAGCCATGAGGGTAATCTCTGCATCGGGCCGTCCTTCGCGAATGGCACGTATGAGGGGGAGAGCCATTGTAATATCCCCCAGCCAATTAGGCATACGGACCCAAAGGCGTGTTTTTTTAGGCAGTGTTGTGCGCCCTTGGTGCTGCAATGTTTCTTTTAAAAGGTTCCGCCCAGAGCGCAGGCGTAAGCAGCATTCGGGCTCGTGCTGGGTTTTCCACCTTTGGTGAAGCCAGAGCCAGTCTGCACAGGTGTTATCATTTTCCCTCAGTTTGGCTTCGAGCCACGCATTGGTTGCCAGGGTGACGCCATGGGTTGTGAGCTCTGAGGATAATTTCTCCGCCCGCATACGTCCCTGCCAGAAGCCGGTACGCTCTGTATAAAGTACGCCATATTCACATTTAAAGCGTTGGACGAGTAGTCCTGGTAGTTCTGTGGTAGAGGCTAAGCGATCTAAAAAGAGGGTTAAGGCGCCTTGGTTACCTGCATTTTGATCAAATAGGATGGCAACATTGGCTTTGCGCCTGAGCATTTCCATAGCCCTTGTGAAGCCTTCTTTGCGGGATAATAGATAAACACCGCCGCGCTCCCGGGTTTCTTTTACATAGCGTTCGAGGGCCTTGTTATTAAAAGGGCGATAGATGACCCCGGTATCTGGAATGGGGCCGTCGAAAAGTAAACTGGTAAGCGTAATAGCCTCCATACCTGAAAAGTGAGGCACGAGGATGACGTAAGAATCGCCTTTCTCTATCGATTCTCTATAAAAAGGCTCCAGCGTGAAGGAGGCTTGCAGGCGCTTGCGGTTGATAAAAGGGGAGGCCAAGACAAAAAGGCCAAGTTCTATCGTACGGCGACAGCTTTCCCGGGCGATTTTCTTTCTCCAGGCCTGGGGTTTTTCCGGGAAGGCGTGGTGAAGGTTTGACAGAATGGTTCGCCTGAGCCGGGTAGGAGCGAAGTAAATAAGATCCCCCAGGGTAATGCTGATGGCTTGGGGGAGGCAAACGGGGAGGCAGGCCAGGGTTTTGCCTAGGCCTTTGAGAAGGGCTACGATGAGGGTTTCGCTAAAGGGCGGTTTCACGGGGAAGGAAGAAAAATAGAATGGCTGTTAAATTAAGCGGGCAGGCTGAATTTGCAATTTTTAGCGTAAAGCAGTTGTTGGTTTTAGAATTATAGCCTTATAGTAGTGATCATGGAGCTTTTGGTTATCAAGCCTTCTTCTTTAGGAGATATCATTCATGGCCTAGTTGCCGTGGAATCCCTCCGCTTTGCTCGGCCAGAAATACGAGTGACGTGGGTCGTACGGGATGTCTTTGAGCCCTTTGTTAAAGCCTGTGAGACCGTGGCCGAGACTATTATTTTTGAGCGCAAAGGAGGGGTAGCTGGATGGGTTAAGATTTTTAAAAGACTTAATAGCCAACGATTTGACGCTGTTTTAGACTTACAAGGGCTTTTGCGAAGTGGGTTGATGACGGCTGTGGCCTGTGCGCCGCGCAAGCTGGGCCGCTTGGATGCCAGGGAGGGGGCATCTTTCTTTTATAACGAGCAGGCTACATTACCGCTCTTAGGAAAAAAATCGCACGCGCTAGAAATTTTACTACAGTTTTTGCCGCTTTTTGGTGTTCCGGCAGTGGCTCAAGGCATTTTAAAATTTAAAGAGGGGGCTGCTGTTGAAGGTTGCTTGGCAGAAGTGAAGGCCGGGTCTATTATGCTTTTCCCTAATAGTCGACGTGCAGAAAAAGAATGGCCATTTTTTGATAAATTAACAAACAAATTACTCGACCAATATCCTCAGTATTCTTTTGTATGGGCTGGAGACCAAGCCGGTGAATTACCCGATGGGCTAAAAAATCGGCCTAATTTATTAGATATGCGCGGGCAGGTGCCGATTACAGCTTTGCCTGCCCTCATAAATCGTGCGCGTTTGGTTAT
>JANYEO010000186.1 GCA_025363025.1 Opitutia bacterium | reverse complement strand
TGCCCCATGACGGGCTACCCGTATGAAATATTGACGGAAGAAGCGATACGGGGGGTAGGGCTTGCCTTCCTTGCGGTAGATGCGGCCATTAGCCGTGTATGGGTGCCCCGGTTGCTAGAAGCAGGCGCTGTGGTGATTGATAAAAGCCCAGCCTTTCGGATGAGGCCGGAGGTGCTACTGATCGTGCCGGAGATTAACGGGCATTTGCTGAACCCTTCAACCCGCTTGGTGGCGAGCCCGAATTGCTCGGCTATTATTGCCTGTATGGCTTTGGCACCCTTGCATAAAGCGTTTGGGCTTAAGGATGTGATGATTGCGACTTATCAGGCAGCTTCTGGTGCAGGGGCCCAGGGGTTAGCGGAGCTTGAGGGGCAGTGCCATGCTTGGGCAAAAGGAGAAACGATGCAGACAAGGGTTTTCCCCCATCCGCTGGCGTTTAACGTGATCCCTGAAATAGGTTCTTTTGAAGCCTCTGGAGAGACAGGGGAAGAAGTAAAGTTGAGAGAGGAATCTCAAAAAATATTAAACTTACCTGACTTAACCTGTGCGGCAACTTGTGTGCGGGTGCCTACCCTACGCTCCCACGCGTTGGCCATTACGGCTACATTTGAGGAGGCGGTAGACCTAAGCACGGCCCAGAGCGTGTTAAGCACCTTCCCCGGCCTGCTAGTGATGGATGACCCCATGACCCACCTTTACCCAACCCCATTAAGCGCAACCCAGCAGCATGCTTGCCAGGTAGGGCGGGTAAGGCTTGTTCCGCGGCACCCCAAGCGCTTGAGTTTGTTTGTCGCCGGGGACCAGCTGCTTAAAGGGGCAAGCTTGAATGCCTTTCAAATAGCAAAGCGGTTAGGGCAGAATGAGTGATGGGTGAGTTTTTGGTCGGTTTTTCAGGGTAAAGGGATATTAAAAACAAAGGCCGTTTTCAGTGTGAACTAAAAACGGCCTTAGCTAACTTTTAGGAGAATAACCCAATCCTCCTACCCACTTAAAACACACAGACTTAACCGTGGTGCGCCCGGAGGGAGTCGAACCCCCAACCTTCTGATTCGTAGTCAGATGCTCTATCCAATTGCGCTACGAGCGCCCACAGTGGAGGGGGATATTTGCGGAGTTTGCCTTTAAGTCAAGATTCAAGTACTTGAAATTTTCAATATTTGTTCCTTTCCGCTCGAAAAGCTTGTGGAGTTCGGCTTTATATAGGGCTTCAAGATGCGTTTTATCATCGACCGTTATATATTTTGCGAGTGGTTAAAAATACTGCTCTTAAGCCTACTGGTGACTGTGGGCTTATTAATCGTGCACGATGTTTATGATAATTTGCCGGATTTATTAGCGACGGGGGCTACGGTCGGCCAAGTGCTTTTTTACTATGTAGGGCTGATCCCTAGCTTTTTGCCGGCTATTGTGCCTTTGGCCCTTATGATATCGCTTTTGTTTGCGCTAGGTGGTTTGCACCGTAATGGGGAAATTATTGCGCTACGGGCGGCCGGGCTTAGCCTCTTCCAGATAACCCGGGTCTTGTGGGTGACGGGTTTGTGCATTGCGGGGTTTTTATTGTATTTAAATGCCGTATGGGTCCCCTGGTCGGTAGAAAATACGCGGAATTTTGCCCACCGCTTAAAACTCACAAACGAAATTGAAAAGCACGGGGAAGACCAGGCCGGCCTGATAGCGCCTTTTTCTTATGCAAACTCAGCCGCAGGGCATTTATGGGTGATGCATGCGTTTAGCGAGATTACGAACCAAGGCTTTGGCATTAGCTTCTACGCGCGCACGCCGGAGGGGAAGCCCAGCCGCCAAATTGTCGCTCCAGAGGGGTTTTTTGAAGAGGTGGCGGGCCATTGGGTCTTTCTTAAGGGCCGGGAAACAACCTTTGATGCCAAGGGAGAACCCTTGAGATCCGTTTACTTTGAACGATTGGAGACCCCTGAATATATAGATGACCCTGTCCACATGCTTCTTATAAGCCAGAGCCCGCAGGATCTTTCTTTGTGGGAGCTAAAGCGCGTTCTGGATGCTTCAGCCCTCGAAAGTGCTGCGGTTATCCGCCCTTACGCGGTGCGTTACCAGGGCATCCTCGCGAGCCCACTCATGGCGTTGATTGTATTATGCTTGGCTATCCCGCTTGCGGTGGCCGGTGTACGGGTGAACCCTGTTGTGGGGGTTTCTAAGTGTGTCGGGCTCTTTTTCCTCTATTTCTTTTTGGATAGTTTGTGTACGCTGATGGGGGAGCAAGGCCAGGTACCGATTTTAGTCGCGGTATGGCTGCCAGGAGTATTGATGCTGCTGCTTGCGGCTATATTATATAAAAAGGCTGCCTAGGTTTTTTTCCCCTTTTGCTAAGACTTGTAGGGGTTGTTTCCAATTTGCTTGCATTGGATTTAACGCCTTATGTAATCAAAGAAAAATTATTCGCAGCAGGTTTTACTGTTGAATATATAGAAGAACAAGAAGGTCGAAGATTTGGTGCTGTTATATTAGAGGGTATTCGATTAATAGATAACACTACAATTTCACTATGATTTTATGCATCGACATTGGAAATACCCAAATTCACATGGGTGTATTTGAAGAAGATTCGATTGTTGCACAGTTTCGGTACGGTAGTACAACCGCAATGAGTTCGGATCAATTTGGTATTTTTCTTAAAATGGCACTGGCGGAAAAGGCTATTGATTGGAAAATAATCCAAAACATTAGTGTTTGTTCAGTTGTTCCAGAGCTTGATTATTCTGTGCGGGCGGCGTGTATTAAATATTTCCACCTCAATCCATTTTTTTTAGTTTCGGGGGTTAAAACCGGCCTTAATATTAAATATAGTCGACCGAGTGAGATTGGAGCGGACCGCATCGCAACAGCTATTGGGGGCACTGCTATTTCCCCTGATAGTAATCTTATTATAGTTGAGGTACGATGGCACGCTTTTTTTATCTTGAAACGCAAGTGTCGAACGCTCGAGCCGTTAGCAATAACCAGCCCACTCAAAGACAACGGGATACGAACTCAACCAGCGCTGTCAAAGACGAGAGGTGACCGTGAGCAGCATCTAAAGGTCATGCATGTCATGAAT
>JANYEO010000175.1 GCA_025363025.1 Opitutia bacterium | reverse complement strand
GTGACGCTGCTGATAAAGCCGTGGTTAGAGCCAGCGAGTTGATGGAGGTAGCGGTCTCTCAATTAGATGCCGCTGAAAAAGCCGTCGCAGAGGCTATAAATAGAAAGACAGTTTCTGATAAACTCGTTGCTGAGGCCGCAGTTTCAATGAACGCAGCTGCGTTCAAGCAAGAGGCTGCTGAGGGGGCCGCTTTGGAGGCCTCCAATAAGAAAATAATTGCCAAACGAGCGGCTGAACATGCAGCCGAGTTAGTGAAGTCAACCGCCAGTAGACAAGAAGCCGCTAAGGAAGCCGCCGCAGAAGCGATGAATAAAAAGCTACAGGCCTCTCAGGCTGCGCACGTCGCCGTAGCTTCAGTCCACTCAGCGGATACTAAACAAGCAGAGGCTGAGCAAGCCGCAATAGATATCTTAAGCGCAAAGACGCAGGCTGATCAAGTCGCGCTTGAGGCTGCAGCTTCACTAACGAATGCCCTTGCTAAAAAAGTCGCGGCTGACAAGGCGGCAACGGAGGCTCGTTTAGAATGGGTGAATCAGGATTGGACCAGGCCTCCTTTCATGGGGAATAATCCTCCGGCTCCAATTGAGCGCCGAGACGCTGCGTTCACTATTAGCCCCACGCATACGCCAACCATTCCGCCTGCTATAACAGAAATGCTCACGGCTACTGTTACACCAACCGCTACAGTTTCTCTTGCATATATACCTATCTTGGAAAGGACTCCGGACGAGCAGAATGAAATCCTTGAGAAACTTAACCAGGCATACGCACATCGGTTTAGACGGTAACATTGCGCCTGTTATTTAGTTTTCTCCTTCTGTTATCATAATTAAAAAACAAACTACCAATTATCATGAAAAAACTTATTATTTCGCTGGCTTTGATGAGCCTCTCTGTTGTTTCCGCCCGCGCTGCTTCTGCTCCGATTTACACGGGCGTTTCAGGCGGCTGGTTTAAGAACCGCGGTGTTGAAAGTTGGGGCGGCGGCGCTCACGTGGGTTTCGAGTTAGCTGAAAAAAGGCCCGAGCTTCATCAAGGTCTAGAGCTTGAGGTATGGGGCCTTCAAGGGCGTGGTCACGCAAGCGAGAGCAGCGAACCTTTCATCTTTGAAGACGAGGGCGCGATAGGGCAGGCAGTACGAACCAGCAACCGTAGCGTCAAGCTTACCCAAGTGCCTGTGATGGTTAATTACCGTGTGTGGGGTAAAGCAAATGAGTCTTCCTCGATGACGTGGTATGCGGGTGCCGGAATCGGCTGCCAATGGGCACGCTCGAAAGACCGTTTGACAGAATCGTTTGTTATGGATCCAGGTGGGCCCGTCAGTATAAATCCATATAGCAAAAACCACAATCACGCCCTCTTAACCGGTCAGCTTTTTGCCGGCCTTGGGTATGAGTTTAGTGACGCTTTGTCCGCCACACTGGGGGCACGCGTATTGATGACAAAACGTCAGACGTGGTCAGGCTCTAATGCTGAAACAGTCGCTCCGGTTCGCACCGGCGTCTGCCAGCTCGGTGTAGAGTTGGGTTTAAACTATGCTTATTAATAATCAGCCGATAACTTGAGTATTATATTAGCTATAGAATACTTCAGCGGACCTTACTTCAGCGGACCTCATCACGAGGTCCGCTGTTATTGTGTGTGCTCACTTCTTAGTCGATTTGCTGGCGTTTCGTACAGTCTGGCCAAGCTAGGCCGGTTAAATTTTATAAGAGCTTGTTTGCATAAGCCGTGGTATGCAGGGCCCATTGCCGTAAAGTCTTATGTTCAGCAGGGTGCTTTTCGCGTTTGGAGAAGCCATTTACATAGAGTTGCCATAGCCCCCAAAAAGAGATGAGAAAGCGCGGCCCACGTCAACTCGCTTCTGTTAAGGGGGTGCAAAATGTCTTTGTGCTTAAATTTCACTTAAGGACATTTTATTAGAAAGAAGTTTCATTGAGATGGATCAGTACTAAAGTTTGTAATATCATTAAAGACTATTTATGTAGATATTTATATGTATTTTTTGGTTATTTAAAAGAGATTTAGAAATGGAATTATTTCTCAATGCAGCTATATAGCTTGCTTTTAGTAGTTAATCTTCTAGATCGGTAGCGTCTATTTTGTCACCCAATTTAACCTTAAGCTTAAAAAATGTATCCTAATAATCCACCCATGAAATTCGAATTTCTGGAACAACGTAATCTGTTAAGCGGCTGCCCACATTGTGAGCCAGCTATTGAGGGCGATGCCTGTCCCAGTGAAGAAGATTGTGAGAAAATGAAGGGGCTGTCTCCAGAAGTTGTAGTTCCTGCCGTAGCCGCTGAAGAAACAGAAAAGGCTCGTGTAGCCGCTGAAGAAACAGAAAAGGCTCGTGTAGCCGCTGAAGAAACAGAAAAGGCTCGTGTAGC
>JANYEO010000269.1 GCA_025363025.1 Opitutia bacterium | reverse complement strand
AATATCAAACACCAACAGAAGTCTTCCTGAAGCTGACCACTTGTTCACCAAGTGCTGCACTTCACCCTTGAATGGGCCGGAGCTCAACCAATGTGAATGCCTTGCTGACGAGTACATTTTTTCAATCAAATGTTTTGAGTGTGGGTAGCCCCTCTACCGACCAAGGGACTTTGACGATTGCTTTTACGGATAATGGATCTCGTACTTTTACGGATGCAGATGGGCCTATGGATGCGAGTTATGTGCGTTTGGGATTTGATGCACCGGTAGATAGCAAAAGTATTTATACCCTTGAGTCTAGCGGAGCAAAAGTAGGGTCTTTATCTCATTGGAATGGTTTAGTGGTTAAAGGCGGTACCGTTCAGCTTGGCAGCGATGTTGTGTTTAAAGGGGCAATAGGGGCTGCAAGCTTGGCCCTGACGGGGGGGGCCCTACGGCTTGATGATGGTGCAGGTACAGGCCATGACTTAATCTTTGCCGGCGGGGCTGATTTGCGAGCTGGCACGATCGAGGGAGGCCCAAAAGGGGGCTTGCTTACAATTATGGGCAATGCTGTAAAGACCAGCTCAGGAACGGTGAATCTTAATGGACGGATAGCTGTTACAGGTTCTCAGGGCATTAATATTCAAGCGGGGACGATTTCTCAATCAGCTAGCGATTTAATTGCCTCCAGCACAAATATGACGCTTTCTGGGGGTACCTATCAATTAGTAGGAGGGGCGAGTCAAACGCTGGGTACGCTAACTCTTACTGCAAGCTCTACGATTGATTTTGCTGGAGGGGCCTCGATTTTGGCGTTTGCCGATAGTAGTGGGGCTTCTTGGGCGTCTGGGGCTATTTTGTCGATTATCAATTGGCAAGGCTCTCCTATCTCTGGGGGAGGAAGTGCTCGACTTGTTTTTGGTGGGTTAACGTCTTCGCAATTGGCTCAAATTAAGTTTATTGATCCCGCGGGGTGGACGGGTACCTATGATGGGATACAGTTAAAATCCTGCGAGGTTGTACCTGTGCCGGAGCCTAGCAGTGTGGTGGCTGCTATTGCCCTAGGAGGGTTAGCGGGGGTATTTGAATGGCGGCGTAGACGAAAAAGGCCACTAGTGACTGCATGACTTTAAGTTTTTAAAATCACGACAGTTTCCTAGCGACCCTTCAGTCAATGCTTGCTGAGCCCTTAATTTACCGATTACCCACCATGGTGGCTGCGGCTTTCAGCGTTTCTGACAAGGTTGGGTGGGCGTGCACCGTTCGGCTTAAGTCCTCGGCACTGCCTCCATACTCCATATGGGCGACGGCTTCGGCAATGATTTCGGAAACATGTTCGCCGATCATTTGTACGCCTAAGAGTTTGTCGGTTTTTGCACAGGCGATAACTTTCACTAATCCATCGGTAGCGTCAGAAGCTATGCCTCGGCCATTAGCTGCGAAGAGCATTTTGCCAATGCGTACAGTATAGCCTTTAGCTTTCGCCTCTGCTTCAGACAGGCCAACGCTGGCAATTTCAGGACTGGTATATACGACATTGGGGATGACTTCGTAGTTAACATGGCCCGCCTTGCCGGCTGCCCGTTCTGCAATGGCAACGCCCTCTTCTTCCGCTTTATGGGCGAGCATGGGGCCTACGGTGATATCTCCAATAGCAAATACGCCGGGTAAATTCGTTTGACCGTGGCCATCGACTACGATGCGTTTGCGTTCATCCAGTTTTAGCCCAATGTCTGCGGCTCCTAAGCCTTCACTAAAGGGGCGGCGTCCAACTGCAACGAGGATTTTGTCGGCTTCGATTTCTAATTTTTCGCTTCCTCTTTCTGCAGTTAGGTAAGTTTTGCCTTTTGCTTGTTTAACTCCGGTCACTTTTGCACCCAGTTCAAATTTTAGCCCTTGTTTTTTAAAGCTACGCTCAGCTGCTTTGCAAATATCGTTATCAAAAGTAGGGGCAACATTGGGCAGGAGCTCTATTATTGTCACATCGCTGCCTAAGCGGGCCCAGACAGAGCCGAGCTCTAGCCCAATGGCGCCGGCCCCCACAATAGCCATTTTTTTAGGCACTTCAGTAAAGGCAATCCCTTCGTCGCTTGAGACAATCGTTTCGCCATCAAAGGGCATGAAGGGGAGCTCGATAGAGGTAGAGCCGGTTGCGATGACGATGTTTTTAGCGGAAATTACAGCCTTTGTTTTGCCAGAGGCGATTTCGATTTTCCCATTTCCTAAAAGACGGCCAAGCCCGTGGCGTACTTCTACCTTGTTTTGAGCCATGAGCTGGATGAGGCCTCCGCGTAGTTTGGTTACTACGGATTCTTTCTTTTTCATCAAGCCCGCGACATTCATCGTAAGCCCTTTGACACTGATACCATTATCAGCGGCTTCGTGCTCTATTTTGTGAAAGAGCTCCGTTGAATGGAGGAGGGCCTTGCTCGGGATGCAGCCAACATTAAGGCATGTACCCCCTAGATGGGGGGATTTTTCAATTAAAACTGTTTTTAAGCCAAGCTGAGCGGCCTTAATAGCTGCTACATAGCCACCAGGGCCTGCCCCGATAACGGCAAAATCATAATCAGTCGTTGAGTCTTGCTGCATAGTGCGTGAGTTTTATCGCTTTAAATAGGATAATCTTTAGATGCTAAAGAGTAACCGGGCAGGATCTTCAATTGCCTCTTTAACTTTGATGAGGAATGTCACGGCTTCTTTGCCATCTACCAAGCGGTGATCGTAGGTTAAGGCTAGGAACATCATGGGGCGGATAACGACTTGGCCTTTGATGGCCATGGGGCGCTCTTGAATGGAGTGCATGCCCAATATCCCGCATTGAGGGGCATTGAGGATAGGGGTTGATAGCATAGAGCCGTAGATGCCCCCATTAGAAATGGTAAAGACGCCGCCTTGGAGGTCATCTAGTGTGATTTTGCCTTCGCGGGCTTTTTTGGCATATTGACCAATTTGCTGTTCAATCTCTGCAAAAGATTGGCTATCCGCACTGCGTACGACGGGGACGACAAGGCCTTTTTCCGTACCCACTGCAACCCCGATATCGTAGTAGTTGTTTTGTACAATTTCATCCCCCTCCACCTGTGCGTTGAGGGCAGGGACAGCTTGGAGAGCGTGCACTACGGCCTTGGTAAAGAAGGACATAAAACCGAGCTTCATCCCGTATTTTTTAACAAAGGCCTCTTGGTATTTTTCGCGGAAGGCCATGACTGCTGAGAGGTCCACCTCATTAAACGTCGTGAGGCTGGCTGTTGTATGCTGGGCTTGTACGAGGCGCTCGGCAATTTTGCGACGCAGAGGCGTCATCTTCCGGCGGGAGGTACGTTCCCCGCAAGGGGTGCAGGGGGCAGTTTTGGTAATCGTAGGGGAGGCTATTGGGGCCGCAGGTGCAGTGTTTGCACAGAGCATGTCGCCTTTGGTAACCCGGCCGTCTTTGCCGCTGCCAGGGAGGGATGCTGGGTTAATACCGGTTTCTTCCGCAATGCGGCGTACTGCAGGGGAGAGGGCTGCGTTGCCACCGCTACTTGCCGCAGCAACTGGGGCAGCTGGCTTGGTTTCAGCTGCTATGACTGGTGCTGCGACGCTTTCATCGATGGTTGCGACTAATTGCCCAATTTGCACCTCATCGCCCTCTTTAGCTTTAAGTTGAATTTTGCCGCCTACCTCTGCCGTACCTTCGGAGGTAATTTTATCGGTCTCAAGTTCAAATAAAATTTGGCCTTTTGCGACAACCGCGCCGTCTTGCACGTGCCAGCGTGATAGGATACCGCTGGTAATAGATTCCCCCATAGGAGGAATGGTGACTTGGATAGACATAGTGAGTAGTTAAATAGATAGTTAAAAGAGTTTTTTCTTAGAGCGTAAAGGCTTGTTCTAGAAGAGCCGCTTGTTCCAGCTTGTGACGGGCAAGCGCGCCTACGGCTGGGCTGGCAGAGAGTTTGCGGCCTGCATACAGTGGCTTCATTCCTGTTAATTCTTCGAGTAAGGGGGCGATGTAGCTGTAGGCCCCCATATTCTTAGGTTCTTCCTGGCACCATACGAGGGTTTTAAAGCCTTTGTAGCCTTTAATGAGTTCGCTTAAAGCCGTGCTGTTTAGCGGATAAAGCTGTTCTAGCCGCACAAGGGTGGTCCCTTTGTC
>JANYEO010000161.1 GCA_025363025.1 Opitutia bacterium | reverse complement strand
ACGAGAATCTGCCGTTCCCTCTCGGGCATCAAAAGTAGGATCCGGGATAGAGCAACACCCCTGAAGCAGTAAAACGGCACTTATTACCCATAAATAAAAGCAAGAAATAGACATGATACAACTAAACTAGCGACTCCTATGCACCCGTGTATTTAAATGCGGCATATATGAATGGTTTATCATCTGCGGCATATTAGCATTAACCCAAGACGTCGTACTCGAAAGAACAAAAGCGTTAACTGCTCGCTCTGCTAATAACTCTAACGGCAGTGTGGCACGGTCAGAGACATAGACGATATCCTTGGGCTGCAAAATAAAATCAGCCGCTTGGCCATTTAAAATCGCCTTTACATTGACCAAGAAAGTTTCCGGTTTATCCAAACTCCCCCTTACCACAAGTACGTTCGATAGTGCAGCCGTCTCCTGCCAGCCCCCGCTTTGAGCCAAGGCCGATAGCATGGTCGTATGCTGCATAAATGTTTGAGGCCCAGGGATACCAACAGAACCAAAAACGTAGAACTCATTGGTAACACTTGACGCAATAAAAATATAATCTCCCGGCTCAATGCTTTTATTTTGCGACATATCCCCCTCTAGAAAAAGACGCTTAAAATTAATATCTAACTTTTCCCCTAAACGCATAACAAAGGAACGATCCATATCTGCGAGCTCTGTTGTGCCATGATTAATAAGGCCTACCTCAAACCCCCCAGAACGCGCCAACGCCTCGCTCAAAGTTAAAGGAGCTTCTAAGTTAAATACGCCCTTCTCCATCACCTTCCCCATCATCGTATAACGCTTACTACGTACCTCTCCCGGAGTTAATATAATATGAGGCTCTATATGATACTCGGCTAAAGATGACTCTATCACACAGCGGGCTTCGTCCAATGTCTTACCCGCTACAGGCACCTCCACGACTTCTAAATAACTAACCCCTCCTCCGGGGCCAACTACCCCTTCACGTAATGTCTCCGGATACCCATAAAGACAAAGGTGTACCCGGTCGCCAGGCCCAAGCAAGTAATGATCCCTCCAGGAAGCCCCTTCCCCCTCAATGGCGTATGCGGAAAAAGCAAAAAAGCTTAGGCTTAAAAAAAGCCTACAAAACGAGAATTCTGGTAAATCGAAATTAATCATCTACTCTTCCTTTTTCTCCACTAAAAAGATTCATCCAATAGCCCCGCAGACCCTCCAAATGCTCAGCCACAGGGCCTCCGTCAAAAGTCTCTACCGTTAATATGCCAGCGGGCATACCTAGGATAGAGCGCAGGGCTACAGCCTCATCTTCTAACTCTATTTTAGAGACTGTACCCGTAGCCACGAGAGGATAATACGCATCTGCCTTTAATGCTGCCTTAAGACCCTTCACAGGAGTATTAGGTTTTAAACGATAAATAACCCGGTACCACTGCCCTTGGTGTAACGTGTGGATATCCTGCCCTTCAATCATCACCTCATCTAAAGTTAATACCGTGCAGGTATTTGCCTTTAACCTTAACCCTCCAGAAAGGTCGATAATAGCCAATGCCTCCCCATCTTGTAGGGCGGCCTGCCCCAAGGCTTCCCAGAAAAGGGTTTCACAAGCTGCCTCTACATGCACACTGACCAAGGGCTTGCGTACCCCAAGCTCCGGTATGGCCCAATATTTTAGCCAAAACCCTCGTAAGGCCTCTGCCCATTCATCCCCCTGAGCAAGCCTCAATAAAGGAAAAGTGCCAAAAATTTTAGCCACATCAAAAACGGTTTGCGCAATCGGCTCTACTATAGCCCGGACAAAGAGCATCAGCACTCCACATATAAGCGCAAAAAAGCCTATAGCAACGGCGCCTACGATTATACGGCCAAAATGGCTTATCCGGGACACTTCACCTTCCCGCGGGGCATCAAACAAAGCCCAATAACCGGGGGCCTCTGCAGCAAAAAGTTGCGCCTCCGTCAGCCGAGCATTAAGAATACGCATGGCCACATCCAAGGTTGTCTGCCTAGCAAGAAGGGCCTCATACGCGGAAGCCTGCTTGGGTAAATCCCTCAGTTGGGCCAAACGTTCGGCAAGAAGTGTACGGGTTTCTTCTATCACTGAAAGATGTTGCACGCGCTCTGCCTGCAACGCCACCAATGTCAAATATAGCCCCTGCCCCAAAGGAGTATCGGCTAAGTCTGCGGTTGTCATAACGCCCAGGCCTTCCTTCGACTTAGTGTCTAAAAAAGCAAGTTGCCGGGCTTTAGCGAGTACGAGGGGGTTGTTATTCGTATAACGCCCCCTAAGCACTCCTAGCTCATCCCGGGCTAGTTTAAAAGCATCCGTCAGGCCGCTTTGTTCGCGGATGGCCGCCTCGTAACGGGCAATTTTCTCATTACAAGAACGTAACGACATTTCTGCCTCAGATAACTGGACTTCTAGCCCCATAACGCTCTGAATAAGGCCTTCTAATTGACTATTAGAGCCATAATAACTCCCTTTTTCCGCAAATAGGGATAGGGTACGCACAATTTCCTCCCGCTGCTTGCTGAGCTCTGCCAATTGATCTGTTAAAGACTGTACAAAATTGAGGGCATCTTTGCGCTGCATCTCTTGGCTAAATTGAACGGCTTCAATAGACCAAGCCTTGGACAAAGCGTAACAATCAGCTGCAGAAACAGACGATTTAGCCCATGCTTGAACAAAATCCGTATCACTCAAACGTTCGTAACGCAGGCGACTTAAAACTTGATTGGCCGATAAAGCAGGATTCATCCCACGGCCTACTCGGTGCAAAACCTCGGGAGAAGTGAGAATGGCCAGGAGGGTTGCATCCCCTAAATCTCGCGGCTTATAAGGCACCCCCTCTATACCTGCGGCAACATAAGCCGGCACAGGTTTTTTTAAGAGCTGAAAAGGCAATTGATAGGCCCCTTTAAAAACAAAAAAAAGCCCCCCCATCATCAACAGGCTTAGCCCCCCCGCTACTAAAAAAAGGCCCTTCCATTGGCTAAATACCCGACCTAAGCAATAAATAGGGTCGAAGGGAATGGGGCACTTAAAAACAGGCCGGGCCATTTGGGGGCGGCTCGTCGTTGATAAAGGCGCAGCAGTAAGGGCTAGACGCATCGCGCTTAAGTTAAATCCAATGGGGTAAAAAGAGCAATAAGGGACATACTTTACTCAAAAATCCTTTAAATGAAAAGCGTAAACAAAACGCTCTTTTTTTTGATTAATGAGAGCTCTTGCAAGCGATATCTAAGATATGGGCTTTTACCCCTTCCTTACCTCTTTTAATCTTAACAGGGAACCCACAACGGGGACAATTGCCGACAAAGTAAAGATCATCTCGGCCAGGATATAAACGGCCATAAATTTTACAGCGCGAAAAATAGACGCCTAAAAAAGGTTTAGGCACTCTGCCTGAGGGAATGTGGGGTACTGCCTCCATCAATGAGGGCGCTACTTTTCAAGGTATAAATTTGAAGCACATGATTAGCCAGGTATAAAACGCCAAGCTAGAGAGTCTCTATAGGTTTGAACAAATCTTGAGCTGTTTTTAATTGAGCGTGTACAGCCTCAGGCGTAGTGGCCGCGGTACGATTACTCTCCTGTATCGCTATTAAAATTTCTTTGCGGTAAATACTAACTTCCCTCGGGGCAATAATGCCCAGCCGCACGGTATCCCCTTCGATTTTCGTAATACGAACCTCGATATCAGGCCCGATCATAATGGATTCTTTTGATTTTCTTGAGAGAACAAGCATAACCGTTTAGTGAGCAACTGCAACTGTAGTAGTATCAGCGATTAAGGGGTAGTATGTCGAGTATTCCTGATAATTTTCTATAATTACTTGACGCGCGACCCCTGTACGGCGGTTAACAACAATAGGGCCTACGAGATTAACCGTAACTGCGTGAAGACGTTCCGAATTAACAGTGACAACATTGAGCAGAAGAATCTCCCCTGAAGAGCGAATATCAAGAAACTCAACATCTGCATCGGCAAGCTCTACCGTATAATCAGGAATGAGTCCCCGGGGATCAACGACCAAAAAAGCATACTCGTCGCTCTCTGTATCCCGCAACCACATAAAGGGGAATTGATCTTCAGTGTAGACTATTTCCAAATTCCTTACAGAGGGAATACCGATTAATCCTTCCGGAAGGTAGACACGATTGCTCGTGTGCAACGCCTTTTCGGGCATTGTATTGATTGATTGTAATTTCATGAGGTAGTTATGAGGTTAAAATAAGCCAAGAGAGAAAATATTAAGAGACTGATTGCAGTATGCGTTTCTTTTGAAGAATTTGTAGGGCGGAATAACGAGTGCACTTAAGTACATGAGGAATGATAACCGACCAAAAATCCACAATGAATGTATGCCATAGCCTTATAAAGATCGATTGCAGCATGCTTTAATTTTGAAGAATTTGTAGGGCGGAATGACGAGTGTACTTAAGTACATGAGGAATGATAACCGACCAAAAATTCAAAAGAAATGCATGCTGCAACGATCTCATTAAGCGTATTGAAAAATATTACTCTTCATCACCATGGATGAACTGCGATAAGAGGCGTCTAAAGCGGTTTGCAAGCGCCAAAAACGAGTAACAGCTTCCGTAAAATCACTGTCTGTCTGACGAGAAATAGTTTGATCTGCCTCATGATATTGCATCTTATTTTCCGCCTCAAAGGCTTCAATACGCGTTTCTGTCGCACCTAAATGACTAATGGATACGAGTAATCGGGCTTCATCTCCTTGCATAACTTGACGGGCCCCTGCTATATTAGCCTCGACTCCTGTATTGAGAGCATCTCGCAGACCAATGAGGTTATTCATGTACGTAGCAAGCTCTGCCGCACTCTGCGTACCTAACTGAGGGGAAACTTGTTGACCATCACTAATCGTAAAACTACGGGAAGTATTAGCGCCTACGTACTGCACATTCGTTACTTGACCTGAAGCATCTCGCGTAACCGAAAAAGGCGGTGTACCAATATTATCTCCCCCAAAAAGATATTCGCCTAGGCCAAACTTCGACTGAATAAGATCTAACCCTCTTTCTATGAACCCGTTTACAGGAACACTCAGCAACTTTAAATCGTCCGGTGATTTTGCAGTTGTGTTAAGTGCTGCTTCTTGAGCGGCTACATATACATTATTATAATACTCCGTTAACTTGCGATGACTTGAGTCGGTTATATTATAAGCAACGACTCGATTACTTTCCCAGGCGGAGATCATCCGTTTATCCGATTGACTACCTAATACAACCCCCATGGCTTGAGGATCGTCACTGGCAACTTTCATACGTTGGCCGGACTGAATCTCGCTTTGCGCTTCGTATAAGGAACGCTGCAGGCGCTGAGCATCCCGCGTGAAGGTATCCGTAAAGCCCGTACTAGAAACACGTAAAGACATGATAAGTAATATTAAAGTCTAATAGAATGAATAATTTCGTCTAAGCAGGCGTCACAAATATTAAGCACCTTTAAATTAGCCTGAAATAAATGAGAAAAACTCATGAGGCTTGCGAGTTCTTCTTCATACGATACACCGGACTCATTGGTACGGTCTTCACTTAAATGATCTGCCAACGATTGAGAGGCCTCTAGTTGTGTTTTGGTTACATTTAACTTCTGCCCTAACGTTGAAACTAATGAACCATAGGCCTCGGACAATGTGCCTTCTATCGGATCCCCACCTGCAATTGAAAAGCGCTTTGAGCGAAGATCTTCCAATGCAACAGCAATATCGTTGCCTCCTGGAAGCCCTGATGTACTTGACCGGAGTGAAACAATGTTTAATGCAGAATCAAGCTGCATCGTTGAAGCCTGAAGGCCGGTGGGGTCGAAAAAATCCTGCCCAGGTGTATTGGTTGGATTATAAACAGCATTAATCGATTTAACAAAATGACTTGCGAAAACATCTAAACTATTTTGAGCCCCCGGGACATCTGTCTTTATAACCGATTGAAGCCCCGCGATAGATCCACGATTAATAGACAATGTAACGCCATCTAAAAGAACATCTCCCCCACTTACACTCAAGGGACCAAAAGAAGACGCAGCGTCCACCAAAAGAACTTCGTTACCACTGGCATCTAGTGTTGATAATTTTAATGCATTAGAATTGATAGAACTAGGCTCAACTTTAAAACCTATTAACTGCCCAAGATCTTCTAAAAGGGTTTGCCTCGCCCCTCGTAAATCTAATGCACTCCCACTCTTAATCCCCTCAAGGCTCATGATTTCTTTATTGATAGAAGCCACTTGATCCAACATTTGGCTAGCTTTACTCACTGCTTGCGTTAAACCTACTGTAGCATTTGCCGAAGCTTTATCTAAGTGATTACTGGCTCGGTTAAAGTCGCTCGCTACAAGACGAGCATTCGCAAGCATTGTCTCCTTCGGCGCCAAAACACCCGGAAGAGCCGACCATTTTGAAAAACTACCAAATAAATCATCGATCGACTTTGAAATACCCAAAGGCATTTTATTAGCCCCAATAGCCCCAGTTAAATCAGGGGAATCTAAACGACGATCAATACTTTCCCCCAAGCTATTCTCCATAGCAACGAGCCCCTCGAAACGGCTTTTATACAGCCCAACATCCATGTGAGACTGTAATATTTGAGAATCTATATAAGCATTGCGAGCATCTGAAAGCTTTTCAACATGCACCCCCGTACCAACCAAAATATCTCCATCGCGGATGGTACCGCTATCCCGAATCTCCAAACGCTGACGGGCATAATTAACATCGCTGGCATGCGCTAAATTATGGCTAGATACGCCGAGGCCTCGTTGAGCCACCTGCATATCCCGCGCTGATCTGGAGAGTTGATTTAACACAAAGTCAAATAGTTATAGGGATTGTAAAGCAATTTTTATGCCAAAAAGGCTAAACCTGCACTGGGCGATTCGCTCGCTACCCGCAGGCTTCCTTTTTGATTATAGGTATGCACAACTTTACCCGGGGCCATTTGCTGAATAATATCACGCGTAACGGTGAGTAAACGAGCGGCCAAATATTGATTTAGCCGAACATAACGCCTACTTTTGCTTAAATGTATATTCAAAACATGCATTAAGTCTTTTAGGGGAGCGGCAATAGTTGCATCCAATAATTCTAAAAACTCGGAAAGACGGGACGGCCGAGGGAGTGCATATAACTCTGCCAATATATGCATAGCGGCTTCCCGCTGGGTTTTCAAAATGGCAGCTTCAGCTATACGTGCATTAATAAGCGAGGCTACCTCCATTAAATGACGAGGCTGACGATCTAATATAGCGGACCGTTGACTACTTAAGAGCTCTTTAATAGCCTCGTGCAAAGAAACTTCGCGCAGCAATGTAGCTTCTAGCTGATGATAAACAGATTCTATAGTATGCATGATGAAGGGATATTAAAATTATTTAGAAGACGTGTTTTTTGAAATAGAATGCTCGAGCATATCCCCAAAGCCAAAGGATTGACCGCTCGCAATGGCATGAGAAAGTGTATCTACAATCATCCCAAATTGGACATCTCCACCCGGCCCTTTACTGCTAAGAAAGCCGCTGCCACCCATAGAAGGTTTTAAAGCTGTTTTAAGAATTTCTTTGACCATGAGCTCTCCAAACTGACGACCAACGGCCTGAGGGTCTTCTATCTTTTCTGACAAGGTAGACTGGCTCAAGCACGAGGAAGCTTCGTTCATCGAAAACTGGGCCTGCATAGAGGAAATATTTATCATGATAAAAATGAACTAGTTGACAATAAGCTCCGCTTGTAAAGCCCCGGCTGAGTGAATGGTTTGGAAAATTGATATCATATCCCGCGTTGAAACGCCAAAAGCATTGAGCCCTGCCGCCAAACGATCTACCGTTGGATAATCATTGAGCATTCTAAAGCCCCCGCGAGTTTCTTTAGCTGTTGTATCCGTACTAGGAGTAATAGCCGTTGTACCCGTTTGGCTTAAAGGATTGGGCTGACTGACATTTTCTTGCTGAGCCACACTCATAACAAGCGAACCATAACTCATCGCCACTTGAGAAATTCGTACTTCTTTTGTTGCAACAATGGTGCCTGTACGCTCATTAATAGCAACCCGAGCCGTTGTATCGGGCCGTACATTAAGATCCCCCAGGGCAGCAAAAAAATTGATGGGTTGCCCTTTAAACACTTCAGGCAGCGTCACATTGACCGTTCCAAAATCGACCGCCTGAGCGCTGGCAGGGTATATATTATTAATAACATCTGCCATACGCACAGCCGATGTTTGATCCGGATTCATGAGCAAAAGATCTATCGTGTTAGCAAACAAAGCCTCTGACGGAGTGGCACGTTCCACAATAGCGCCCCCATTAATGACCCCAACTGTTGGATGGTTTTTTTGAATAGTAGACCCCCCCGAACCGGATGAACCGGCAAAGAAGCCGCCGACCACGACCGACCCTTGTGCGACTGCATAAACGACATCATCTGCTCCGACGAGTGGGGTTTGAAGCAGGATCCCCCCTTGCAACGTCTTAGCATCTCCAATAGAAGAGACTGTGACATCAATAGGAGATCCTTCTTTAACGAAGGAATTAATATTGGTCGTCACCATGACGGCCGCCACATTATTGCTCTTAACATCCCCCTGGGGTACATTAATGCCAAAGCGTTTAAGGGCTGAAGTAAAACTTTGTATCGTATACGGCAACGAACTATCCCCATTACCCGCTAAACCCACAACAAGACCATAACCAATCAATTGATTCTCTCGCAAGCCTTTGATACGAGTAATGTCTTTTAAACGCTCGCCCCATACAGGAATGAGCATACAAAAAACAAGGAGTATGGAAAAATAAAAACGCATGAGATTTTAAAAAGGATGAATACCTCTCATATAAGCTTGTTCTAACCACCCCCCCTGCTGACTATTGGATAATTGGCCTTCTGAAATAATTTCGAACACTGCTTCTGACACTTTTGTCGATTCAATCGTGTTGTCCGGCTTAATATCATCTATCCTGATTTTCCCGACAAGTCTCAGAAAATAAGTTTCATTTCCCGCTGATACTTTGCGCTTACCACTAATAATAAGCATACCGTCTCCTAAATCATCGGTGATTTCTACACTAAATCGATAGTCTTCAAACACTTGTTTATTTTCAATCTTCCAGCTCCCTTTAACTGTATCATTTCCCGACATGCTCGTCGCAGGAAGAGCTCCATTGTGTGTACCAAAGCTACTTGCTGAAGTAGGAAAAAGCCACTGTGTCACTTTATCATCAATCCCAACGGTATCACTAATGTCTGTACTTAAGTCGTAGGAGAATTTACCTTTTTCCGTAATAAGAACCTCTAACTGCTGACCTATACGGTTAGCGGTACGGTCTGCAAACATGCTGCGCTCTACCCCTGTACGGTTTAACCAAAGGGAGCCTGCAGCCTCCGCCTCCCATGAAGCACAAGCAACTGCAACGGATGCACTAATGACGCGTAAGCCGCGATTAGAAGTAGATTTCGACGGTATCTTCATTTTTAATGCGTCCTTGGAATTCTTTACGAGTTTGCAAATTACGAAGGGTAACAAAGTCTCCTTCAAAACCTGGAGTGAGAACTTCACACTTCATAGAAAGCGTTAATAAACCTTCTTGGGCCACAGCATTGACCATCTTCCCCTTCTTAACGGTTGGGCGGCGGGCAATATCTCGCCAAAAAAGAGGCCGATTGGCGATAACACCCTGAGACAATTGATAATCCTTTAAATCAACCGAAGCCGAAACAATGGACTGAGGATACGATAAAATATCAACGGCATGGACCTCGAACTCTTCCGCTAATAGTTGTGTACGACCGGAAATACGCTCTTTCGTAAAATAAGACTCCTGCCAACATTCGCACCCAACCGTCAGCCGATAAGGACCTACAACTTCTTCTCCACTGCGTACATTAAAACTCAGTAGCATACGCTGAGCAATGCTACGAGGGGCATCCGTTAACTCTAAGACCCAATGAGGATCACAAAGCAGTGGACTCGCCCATGCAGAGAACAGCTTAACCTTCAAATTGCCATCGATATGATAACGCTCCGTTAAAGTATTTTCGAGCGCCAGGGCAAGAGCCTCTGCCTCTAAATGATGATGAACGATATTAAGAGCATCTTTTGGTTCGATTAAAGGTAATGCATCAGCATTTGCGATCGTCACAGTAGATAACGATTCATCAAAGCTTGGATTTATAGTTAAGAAGCCAGGTTTTGATTTAACCCGCAGCGGTTGCTCAAAAACAATAGGCTGCAATACAGCCGCAAGGCTCGCCCCAAAAAGTGGCGTAACCGACAAGGCCATAAGCATATAAAAAAAGCGCATGATAGATTAACCTCTACGAATTTGGTTAACACGGCTGAGCATTTCATCCCCTGATTGGATGGCTCTTACACTGGCCTCATGAGAACGCTGAGCCATAATCAAATTAACCATTTCTTCCGTAACGTTAACGTTCGACATTTCCAAAAAGCCTTGGCGAATAAACCCAAGCCCGGTTGCCCCAGCATTTGCTAATTGAGGCGTCCCACTTGCTGACGTATCCAAATAAAGATTGTTACCAATGCTTTGAAGCCCTCCAGGATTTGCAAAACGGGCAAGCTGGATTTGAAAGCTCTTCTTGCCGGAATCGCTTACTGCACTGACTTCCCCATTTTGAGAAATATATAAACTAGAGCCGGTATTTAATGGCTGAAAGCCACTTAAAATAGGATAACCATCAATGGTTGTCACCTCCCCTGTTGGCCCAATTTTTAGCGCCCCATCACGGGTATAGGCAGAGGTACCATCGGGCATCTTAACTTCAAGGAAGCCATCCCCATCAATGGCAAGATCCAACTGATTGCCTGTCTGCTTAAAATCTCCCTTGGTGAACACTTTCGTTGTTGAAGCTACTTGCGAACCATTACCAATATCGATCCCAACGGGGACAACCCCGCCGCCGCCTGAGTCGCCCCCTTGAGGCTTCAGGTTTTGATACAGTAAGTCTTGAAACTCCACGGTGCTCTTTTTAAAAGCAGTGGTCGAAATATTGGCCAAATTATTAGAGATCGTAGCTAGGGCTACGTTTTGGGCTTCGATACCCGTTGCGGCTGCATATAAACCTATATTCATAATAAGAAAGCGTGGATACGTATTAACAAAGCATAAGTTATGCCAAGTTACCGAACGTCTTAACAACTTGGGCTGAACGCTCGTCATGCGTCTGTAGTACCTTTTGAGCAAGCTCCTGATACCGCGATATTTCTATAAGAGAAATCATCCCATCTACAGTTGAATGATTTCCCTCTTCTATTGCATTTTGAATAACGGAGGGTTTTTCAACCGCAGAAGCCACCCCACCTTTATCAGGGTTAATGATAAAACCTCCCGCGGCAGACAGCAGGCTCTTAACGGGGACATTCACAATCGATAACTGACCTATTTTTTTGGCCCCTTGAAAGAGTTGACCTTGCCGATCACAATAAAAATCACCCCCCGTAGATGATAATTGAATGGGCCCATCCTTCCCCATAACCGGTCGCCCATAACCATCTACAAGCTTCGCCTCTGGGCTCAAATGAAAAGCACCGTTGCGCGTATAAAGACTTTGCCCACCGGGAAGGGTTACTTCAAAAAACCCTTCACCCGCATTGGCGATATTATAAGGATTACCCGTTTGCCGAATCGCCCCTTGGGTTAAATTAATTTGAGTCTCGGCCTTGGGCAACTGCCCTTGGAGCATACTATCAAAGCTGCCTGGTAAAGTCATTTGGCCAGAGATTGACCCCGTCACCCCAACCATGAGTTGCCGGCTACCAGCTTGAGAGCTAGCCGTAATATTGCGCGAAGCCATCTCGTGTTGCATCTCTTGCGCAGATAAAAGAGCAGCGGCTGAATAAAATCCGAGTTCCATATGCCTTTAACCAAAGCATAACTCGTGCCAATATTAAGATTCTACCTGGAGTAAGATACTACGTATACGAAAGCACCCATTATGGCAGCGATCTCTAATAAGGCCGCTACCTTTAGAGTCCGCTGAATAATAGCTTTTCGAAAGAAAAGTTTTCAGAACCCCAACTTTGAGCGATCAGAATTATAGTGAGACCGCATGCAGAATGCTTTGATTTTCAGATGATTACGAGCGAGGCGCGCGGATCGTACGTTTTAGTACGTGAGCACGCCGAACGCAGTAAGGGCTGAAAAGCAATGCATTCTGCATGCGGTCTCCTAGTACTCACAAGCCAATGCCACCGACTGCCCACAAGAACAATTGACTAATATCTTAACAACACGGTCTCCCTCCATCACTAAACTAACCTGAGGGGGCGCCTTTCCTTCACAAGTAGCGTCTGGAGTGGCCACCCAAGGCACTTCTACCACCTTTGCCTCTCCTGAAGAACCCGCCATCCCTGTAGTATTACTAAAAGATTGAAAGGCACCTGAAGCAACATTACTCGTTTTACCACTATGAGCACTGGGGCGGTTATTTAAAAAAGATTCCACAAGATTATTTCAAAAAAGTGATACGCTGAAAAGATTTTCTTAAGTAATAACTAAGCTCAGTTCCACTCGTTGATTGCTCTCAGAATAAGGAGAGGCAGTATCTAAAGGATGGTTATCGCCAAAGCCGGTAACACGGTCAATAGGGCGAGAGAGCCCATACTTGCGCAGAGCTTTTTGAACGGCGTTGGCCCGTAGTGCGGTTAAATCGAAAGGATCGTACCCTTCAAAAGGAGCAGGCGCATCTTCTACTACAGCAGAGGTAAAGGCATCGATACGGACCTTCATATCATAACGGTCCATAATCCAAGATAAATTTTGCACCGTTAAATCACCCCAATCAGTAAGCTCATTGGAGTTTTCTTTAAAAAGAGGCTGCTTCGAGCGATCATAAAGCGTAATGCGCAAGCCATCACTTGTTACATGAATATCTATGGGCCTATTAGAAGTTTGCTCATCCACATTCAATAACCGAGTAAACTCTGCGGCGACTTTATGAAGAAAAGCCATATCGACAATAGACGTCCCCTGCCCTGAATCATTTTGATAACTAGGAGACCCATCCTCCATAACCCCATAAGTTTGCCTTAAAGGCGAATTAAAGGGGCTTTGAAAATACCGAGCTGTTTCCAGCATAATTTCTTTATCTTGCGAGCAAATCCAAAGCACCATGAAAAGGGCCATCATGGCAGTCACAAAGTCTGCATAAGCTACCTTCCACGCTCCTCCATGAGCCTGGTGCAAACATACGACAGGAGTAATATTATCCACCAGCCCCTCCACCCGTTAATGCTTTTAGCATAGCTTCTAAATCATCTGCTCCTACACTAATTTCCCCTCCCAGGGTACGGCGGGCTACTTCAATAGCCATGATAGGGGCCAATCCTTTTGCAAAACCCGAAAGCGCTTTAGACATAACTTCAAAATACAACAAATGAGACTCCTCTAGCATATGCATACGCTGTGCCAGGGGGCTAACAAACCCATATGCCCCAAAAATCCCTAGGAACGTACCTGTTAACGCGGCTGCTACTTTTTCCCCTACAGCCTCGGGCCCTGCAGAAATAGAAGCCATGGTATTAATAATCCCCAAAACAGCGGCTACAATCCCAATCCCAGGCAAAGAGTCCGCAACCAAGTGCAACACATGCCCAGGCCCTTCCGCAGAAGACTTCATAGCTTTAATTTCAATCGATAAAAGATCCTGCAATTGATCTGGCTTTATCTTCCCGTCAATTAACGGACGCAGGCCATTACATAGAAAAGATACCCGATCTTTATGATGCAAAAAGGAATGATATTTGGAAAAAATAGCACTCTTTTCCGGATCCGAAACATGCTCATCTAAAGCAATTAGGCCATTTCTACGTCCTAATACAAAGATCTCGTAAAGGAACTTCAGCATATCCAAATAATCCGTTGGAGATACACCCGCCCCAAAGGCGCCCTTTAGCTGCACCATGAGGCCTTTAAGCACTTTAGGAGGCGTAGAAATAACCACAACGCCCAGGGTAATCCCCCCTAGCACAATAAACTCTGAAACGTGAAGGAGCAGCATGGGGTTACCGCCAGCTATCATAAAGCCGCCAAGTGTAGACCCAAAAACAATAATAACGCCGATAATAATAAACATACGTTAAATAATTTGAACAGTTTCGCCTGCCGTTATTTTTTTAAAATAAGCCCGTAGCCCAATCACCGCCTGGGTATGGATTTGGCATATACGGGACTCCGTCAACTTCAAGGCTTCTGCAATTTCAGCAAGCCGCAGCCCTTTGTAATAATACAAAATCAAAACTTTTTTAGGCATGTCATCCATTGCCTCAATGCGCTTGCGCAGTAGAACAAGAGATTCCCGCTGCTCACATGTATCGCGCACATCCGGTGCATTGGCATCCGCAAAGGCTTCGTACATTAAAATGCCTTCACTCTCTTCGCCCACTGCACTTTGGTTGAGCGATATAAAAGCTAGAGGCCTTGCTTGATCTAACCGGCGCCGATAATCATCGATACTAATGCCCAAAGATTCTGCAACCTCAGCTTCTGTCGGGGCACGTTTTAAAGATTGGGTTAAGACCTCGATACTATCCTTCAACTCCCGCGCCAATAAACGCTCGGAACGCGGCATCCAATCCATACGACGCAATTCATCAAGTAACGCCCCCCTTATACGGTGTGCAGCATACGCCCCAAAAGAGGGCGACCGGGTACCATCAAAACGGGCGGCTGCCCCAACAAGGCCGGCCATGCCCAAACTATAAAGATCCGCTGTTTCTACTTGAATAGGGAAATAAACGCGCATACGCCCCACAAGTGACTTCAGCAAAGGTAAATGGTTCTTCACTAAATCCCAATTAATGCCTTCTGTCTCCGGTGTACGCGCATACGCCTGTACCGCCTGCTGCGCCAAAGGCATTGCAGAGCTTTGAGTACGGCTTGGGGTAAAAGCGTTCATGAGGTAAAAGAAGCGATGAAACCGTTAAATCAAAGTAAGGCTATCTAAAAAGATCGAGAAGCTGGAGGAGGGGGCACAGAAGCTTTATCGGCCACTTCTTCATTTTGTTTACCCCGGTCTCGTTTTAACGTTCCAATAATAGCCGAAAGCGCCCGGGCAAAAATAAACATCAAGCCCCCCCCCATTACACAACCGAACGCGGCTTTTTCAAATG
>JANYEO010000131.1 GCA_025363025.1 Opitutia bacterium | reverse complement strand
TTTGGGGTAGAGCTTAAATAGCCACTCAGGGTACTGGGGGTATAGGCAGCCAGAGCACTAAAAAAAGTCATAATCGAGGGGTATTTGAGTGGTAGATCGTACGGAAAACGGCTTGCGTGGCCAGTTTTAATCGCTGTTTTTCAAATACATTTCATTTTTATTGAAAATCTCGCCGTATATATTCAAAATCTCGGCCGCATTGGTTATGTCTAAATTTATTTCCGCAGTTTTGGCGTGTCGAAGGTCGGTTCCTTCGGCAGGACATCGGTGTTTCTAAGTAGGTTTTAATGGCGATTTCTAAACCTGGAGGGGGATCCTTCCACAATAACAATTTTAGGCCAGGCCGCGGTCGGCGGGCTCCTTACCCTCCCGTACCGCAAAAAAACCGGAAAAACGATCGCATTCGTGCGCTCGAAGTCCGTGTCATCGGGCCTGATGGCAAGCAGATTGGGGTTATCCCAACACGTGAAGCTATTGAGCTTGCGAAGCAGCATGGGCTTGATTTGGTCGAAGTATCTCCTACCGCTCGGCCACCTGTTTGCCGCATTCTGGATTTTGGCAAATTTATGTACGAGCAGAGCAAGAAGGGTAAAGATGCAGCCAAGGCACCTACCGTTAAGCTTAAGGAAATTAAATTTCGTATCAATATCGATAAGCACGATTATGAGACCAAGGTACGCCATGCCGAAGAGTTTTTAAATAAAAACAATAAGGTAAAGGTGACCCTCTCTATGCGGGGCCGCGAGATGGAGCGCCAGCATTTGGGCTTCGAAGTGGTCAAGCGTGCTATTATAGATCTTGCAGGCATGGGCACCCATGATGGGGATCCTAAATTGGCAGGGCGCAATATTATTGTGATGATAACGCCTTTATCAGCTGCTCGCCGGAAGCCAAAGTTTATGGATTTGAGTGCGCCTATGCAAGAAGAGGCCCTTAATGCCGTAGACGAAGCGGATGAAGATGATATTATCGATCACGACGAATCCGCAGATGGGGTTCATGATGAGCCTGATAGCATCTTTGATATTCCTGCCAATAATCCAGCTAATGCAGACGAGGATGACCTGGACGAAGAAGATGACGGCATCGATGGCGAAGACGTTGATGGTGAAGATGCCGAAGTCGAAGAAACTACGGACGAAAGCAAAGTTTAACCTGTTTTGAACAGAGAAATTTGCTTTTTTAGCCTATTATGGAACGGCCTAAGCAGCGTTTTTGGGAAATGAAGCGCTTTTGGGCCGTTTTGTTGGTTGTATTTATCGGCTGCTTTGCTGCAGTTGCTTATGCCGGGCGGGATTTTATTACCGTTGGCAAAACGCCTTATGTGAGCCTAAGCGAAGTGGGCCGTGGGGTAGGGCTGCGGTTAGAGGTTGTTAAGCATTTGAGCATTAACCGGTTAGCGGGTAAATCTGGTAAAGCTTTGTTTGAGGTGCATAAGCGCGATGTTAACCTTAATGGCACGCGCGTTTATTTGGGGGACCCTGTGACGCTTCATGGCCACCAGTTGTATATTAGCCAGTCAGATTACGAGAAGACGGTGAAGCCTCTTTTGGCGCCGACTAGTTGCCGTTCTTCTTTCCCCTCTACGCCTAAACGTATTGTTATAGACGCTGGACATGGGGGGGGGGACCCTGGGGCGGAGAATAAGGCATTTGGATTGAAAGAAAAAAACTTAACCCTAGACCTTGCTGCGCGTTTAAAAGCCTTATTGACCGCTAAAGGGTTCGAAGTTGTTTTGACGCGCAGTCAGGATGTTTTTGTTCCTTTGGCTAACCGTCCGGCAGTGGCTGTGCGGTATAAAGCAGATTTATTTATAAGCCTTCACTTTAATGCGGCAGAGGCTAAAGAGGTTACCGGGATCGAGACTTATGCGTTAACGCCTGTTGGCCAACCCTCCAGTGGTCGTGCGCATCTGGAGCCTGCTGATTTTAAGGCTAACGTGGGGAATGCGTTTGATGTGCCCAGTGCCTGTCTTGCTTTTTCTGTCCAAACAGCTCTTTTGAAGGGAACTGCAGCGAGGGATCGCGGCTTTAAGCGGGCCCGTTTCTTGGTGCTCAGAGAGTTGCCGTGCCCGGGTATTTTAGTTGAAGGCGGTTTTGTATCCAGTGATACCGAGGCGACACACTTAAAGAGTGAGGCTTATCGTAATACGTTAGCGGAAGGGATTGCAGCAGGGATTTGCTCTTATGCAACGGGGGTTGGCACTCATCTATAATTGTTTTATGTCCCTTAGTCTTACTAGTCATTTATTAGATGAGCTAAAAGCCCTTCAAAAAGCAGGGATGCGGGGCG
>JANYEO010000129.1 GCA_025363025.1 Opitutia bacterium | reverse complement strand
AATCGGGCCAAGCGGTACGCTCTCCGGTTAAGGGCATCCGGGTTATTGGACGCACGACCCAGGGTGTACGCCTCATCAACCTGGCCAAGGGAGACAAACTCGTCGGTATCTGCCGTGTGGTCGAAACAGACGAAGATGTTGAAGCAGCCACAGGGGTTGAAGGAGCTGTAGACATTGAAGGGGCAAGCACCGACAATGAACCGTCCCTAGAAAGCGGCGAGTAGACGATAGAGCTGCCTGCGTTAAACAAAGAAAGCCTCCGCGGATTTGCGAAGGCTTTTTTTGTTTAATAAGGAAGAAGCTTTACTCAAACAATGAGCCACCCCAGTTAACCCCAATGGCAATAGGCGCTGAAGAGGAGGCCCGAGGACCATTATTATTGGTATGATGAGGCACTGGAACGATGCCAGCTCGCGCTAATGCTTTGTTGCGCCATTTGAGAGCGCCTTGCGCTTCATTGGGTACTCCGCGGGGAAGAACAGAGAGCATTTCTGTTTGGAATTGGTCTTCCTCTTCCTCTTCCTCTTCGGATAACTGATTGCCGGTTTCGCGATCATCCTCCTCTTCATCTTCAAAATCAAAATCAAAATCAAACAGAGTATTATACTCTGATGTGTGTTTTTTTGGCACAAAAAGTTTGGATTTAGGTTTTTTTACGATCGGTGTAGGCGGAACAATAACGGGAAGAACGGTCTGAGTGAACTGCTCAGGGTTATTGGGCTCAGGGACTATCGGCGGTACTGCGCTGATAGGTGGGGGTGGGTCAAAATGAAGAGGAGGATCAAAAGTTACAGACAGGGGCTGGGTTATCTGATTTGACTCAGGATTAGCGCTTGATCGGCTAGACCGTCGAGTCAAAGATACCGGTAAACTACCAAAGCCACTTGCATTATTACTCGATTTGCGAGCGGCTTGGATTGATTTATAAATACCAAGGACAGTGACTGGATTCTCATCTAAAGAAGAACTCACCTCCTCTTGCAATTTAGTACTCCTTTTTAAAGCAAAAGAAATAGGCTGACTAACAGGAGAAGCGGAGCAATTGAACGGGACTGCGTACTCTTGCTTATTGTCTGCCTCTTCCTCGCTGCCTGATTCCTCCTCGTGACTGTCCTTGCCCTCTTCCCCTGAGCCCTGAGAAAAATCATTATCAAATGCAAATATGTCATCATCATCACCTGCCCATAGGCAAATGGGGAGCATGCAGACACCAAGAAAGATCCAATGTTTTTTCATGAGTGCAATATAAAGGGAGTGATAAAAGAGCAGGGCAAGCCTTCAATGTCATGCTTATTTTAGAAAGCGGCCTTGCATTGAAGGACCTTATACTAACTCAAAACGCGTCTGCCGTAAAGCTTGCTGTGCGTGTGTGTTCGATTGGCTATGCTCTAAAAGCCAAGTAAGGGTGAGCCCCGAAAAGCCCGGTTCCTCTAAAAGACGGAGGAGAAGAAGGGCTGCAGCCAGAGCGTCAAATAAAGCGGCATGCGGACGGCGCCGAGCAGCAGGACAATGCTGAGCGGCAAGTGTGCTAAGCGGGGCCTCGAGTGCAAAGAGGCGAACAAGCTCCATCAATCGATAGCTAGCAAGCCCTGGATATAAGCGGTGATAAAGGGCCAATGTATCTACCCAAGGGCCCCAGGCATGTGTCTTTTCCCCTGGAGCGTAATGGAAAGGGACTTCCCCCGGGTGAGGCCAGGTAGCCCGCATTAAAGATTCCTCAACTGAAGCATGATGCGCTGCCCATAGGCCTGTCTCCCGATAGGATCGATACCGAGCAAAATCAGCCGCGAAAGGAGTATAACCCGACAATACGCCTTCGCTCAGGCCATGACAGGCGATTTCCTCTGCCTGAATGAACCCAATGGGAGCGTACAGGGTCGTAAAGGTGTCGCGAATTTCCCCTTGATAAAGGGTAACGATGCCCGCCTCAAGAATACCACTACGGCGACTGCCTTCAAAATCCAACACATGGACTGGAATATCAAACATAACGCGCAGGTGATAGGGAAGAACCTAGGAATGGGCTGTACGGGCTTTGGCAGCTGCGGCATAAGCACCCTCCGCCAAATAGCCCCCAAAGGCCGTGGCGGGCCCTACCCATGACTTACGCGAAAGGATTGTACCTGGCTGAAGAACGGCGTTGCAACCGACCTCCACCCCTTCGGCTAGGCAGGCCCCGAGTTTTTTTAACCCCGTTTCGACTAAGCCTGTGGGGGTGTAAGCTTTGACCAAAGCACGATCGAGCCGGACATTGGCCAAAATGGCCCCTGCCCCTAAGTGAGAACGGGAGCCCAAGACGGAATCCCCCACGTAATTAAAATGAGCGGTTTCGACCTGATCCATGAGCAGGCAATTTTTGTATTCGCAGGCATGGCCTAGGACACACCCTTCCCCCACGATGACATTCCCTCGAATATAGGCCCCCGGGCGGATCTGCGTGTGCGGACCAATCCACGCCGGCCCTTCAATAACCGCGTAAGGAGGGAGCTTAACCGTGGGGTGAATAAAAACATCCCCAACAATAACAACACCAGGAGGGCAGACACGGTCTTCGTCCCGATCTAAAAAGTCAAAGGCTTGAAGGGCGTTAGCGATAGCGCTCACCCATTCCCACGGGGCCATTTCGGGCTCAAAAAAATCCTGAAACGGCAAATGCGTTGGCAGGGAAAAAAGGTCTTTAGCTTTCATAACACAGTACCTTAATGGAAAAGCTATCTTTGTGAACCGCAAACCACTCGCTTTCTTCAAAAGAAAGCACAAAGTGGAGCGAGCGAAGGGATTCGAACCCTCGACATCTACCTTGGCAAGGTAGTGCTCTACCAACTGAGCCACGCTCGCATTCTCACACCGTGAATATAATCACCCACGAGGATACGGGACGTTAGCGGGCTATAACTGTATGTCAAGCAGAGACCGCTGCATAATAGCTTTCTTTTGAGTTTTGGTCGGTTATCGCTCCTCGAGTGCCGCATGCACACTCGTCACTCCGTCCTACAAATTTCTCAAAATAAAAGCATTATACAGGCGGTCTCTAACTTTTACCCATAAAAAGAGCGCAGACATACATATTATACAGCGATTTTGAGCTATCACTTAAACTACATCTCCCCAGGCTCACGAAACTCGGGCGGAGGGATTAATTGCCAAGGACCACCGGGGTTGCCACTGGCCATAGACTTCTCCTTGCTCTCCAAGGCTAAGCGTTCTTGACCTAAGCGAGCGTCTACCTCTGCCCTTGCAATGCGCTCCCGAGTGGCCTGGATAGCCTTCATCTCCGTAGCTTCGGGCTCAGGTACTTTGTAGCCAGGGACGTCTGCTGGGGTTACCCTCATTTCGTGGAGGATGCGTTGATCGAACACATCTTCATAGGTGGCCCCGGAAGGATCCAGTGTCTTGGCGGTAATAAAGATAATGAGATTGCGCTTAGTCAGCGTTTTGGTCGTGCTACGAAAAGCGAGCCCAATGAGAGGGAGGTCCCCTAAAATAGGTACTTTATTAATAATGTCGCCTTTTTGATTCTGAACAAGTCCGCCGATGGCCAGCGTATAGCCGTCCTTTATAGTGACTATACTCTCCGTTCGCCGAGAATCAATAATAGGCAAATTAACTGAATTAGCTCCACTTGTCGTCCCCCCAAAAGCTACATTTGTGCCTGTTTGACTACTAAGCTCCGGCTTAACGTTTAAAGTAATAAAGCCCGCCTTATTAACTTGAGGCAGCACCTTCATGGTAATGCCAATATCTTTAAAGTCAAATCCGCTAACTTCAAACGTTCCCGTTTGGTCATTATAAGTGTACTGAGGGATCGGGTATTGCTGGGACACCACTACATTGGCCTCCACATTGTTTAATGTAACGATCGTTGGATTTGAAACTAACTTCGTGCCATTGAGACTATTAAGGGCACTCAAAATCACAGAAAATTGACCCGCACTGAGAACGGCCGAATCTGCACGAGAAAAATTAGTCCCCTCATACGATTTAACCCCTGCAGCATTCACTGCATAAGTGGAGGTTTGCCCAAAAATACGCGATATATTGCCTGCAGGCACCCCAATATTACCCGTAGCATCACCCGTTGTACCCCCATTTAACCCTCCGCTAGCAGTCAATGTATAGCCGCTCATCGACTGCCAATTAATACCCAAATTCTTGGTATCATTATCGGTTACCTCTACAAACTTGGACTGAATCATGACCTGTGGTGTTGGTTGATCCAACTGTGCGATGATTTTTTCTATTTGTCGAATTTGAGCCGGCTTCTCTGTAATAATAACAGCGTTGGAGCGATCATCTGTTTGCAAGCGACCCCCAGCCTTTGCGTCTACAAAGGTCGTTAAAGCCGCCTTCATGTCCTTCAAATTAGCGTAATTAATAACAAAAACAGACGTCTCCATCGGTTCTTGATCTGCCTCGGCTTTGCCACGGATGCGGACGATGTTATGCTCGGTCGTATACGTGAAGCCCATAGGCTCGAGCAAAACTTGGAAGATCTGCTGCCAGGTCACATTATGTAGCTTAATAGAAGCGTTACCGACAAGACTCTCGGGAATGACAACGTTGAGGTCATAAAGATCTGCCACGTTACGAATGATCGTGCGCACCGACTCATTGGGAAAATCGACTGAAACCGTATCTTGACCTGCTGCAGGCGATACCGCAGGGGCGAGGGCTGCAGGCTTTACCATAATCGTGACTGACGCATCAGCCGGGAGAGTTGGCGGGCGCTTGGGCAAAGGAGCAATGACTGCATGAGGGGCAGGCACTGAGGGCTCTGGAGAAACAGGGGCCGGAGCAGAGACTGCAACTGGCGCGGCCACAGGCGCTTGACTAGAGGCTGTAACAGGTGTGATCACAGGCGCTTTATCAACCGGCATAGGTTGAGCCGGCATAGCCGCGGGCAGCCCAGCTGACGTTGAGACCGGAATGGCCATGGGCTGTGTAGAGTCGGCCCAAAGAGCTAGGCCACCATAGAAAGCGAGAAAACTGCTTAAGAAAAAAGCCCGAAAGGAACGAAGGAATGAAGTCATAAAAATAAGGAGGGAGGCTTTATTTTTTATCGAAATGAATAGAGGCTGAATTAATAGTATCAAAAGGCTGCGTCCATAGGGCATCGTTCAGCTTAAGGGTAAAGGTATTGCTGGTAACGTATTCCAGCGTAAGTGTGTAAGGCACCCCTTGAACGAGCGCTTGAAAAGTATCCCCAACAGTCACTTTACCCTGTTCTAAATAAAGACACTGTTGATCCTGTTTAGCTAATAAACCCTGAAGCTTTAAACTCCGCGCAACGGCTTTCACGACCTCTGCATCTGAGTAAACCGGCTTGTGCGTACTTGAGAAAGCCCCCGCCCCGAGTAAATCTTCTGGGAAAACAAAGGGGGTTATTATCGCCGCTATCCTGGCCTGTGTTGCCGTATTATCTAGCTGTGTATAAAGATCTCCCTGGGCTATGACTTGTGCACGGCGCTCTGGCGGTACGACAACTGGGGACACCCCCGCCTGACCCAGGAGACTCAGGGTTAACAAGAGCACCAAGAAAAGAGGATAAAAGGGGTATCTCTGCATGGAATTAATTTTTGCCTAGAAGCGAAAAGTTAAACATGACACGCACTTCATCTGCTTCGCCTTGCGCTGAGCCATTATGCGAAGGATTGCTTACTACATCATCAAACTCAAGCGACTGTACTTGAAGAAAGGGAAGCCCTGCCGCAACCTCATCCAAAAAACGTAAGGTGTTTTGGCAACTGCCCCCCACGGTTAACTTATACGGGACTTGCCAATACTTAACGCCATTGACATCTCGAAAGGGCACGGGTGGCTGCTGCGCTGCTTGTTGAACTTGTGTATTTGTTGTATTTTCAAGTGCATAAAAGTAGCCAATATTAGCGGCCTTCTTCGATGGATCTATCAAATGAGCCTGTATCACTGTATGTAGGGCCTCTGCCGTCTTCACATCCTGATCCAAGCCTTTTGCATAGCTCAAATTCCGCTGCATAGCATCAATTGAGCCCTGAACCGAGCGCATCTCGGCCTGCGTATTATTCAACGTCTCGTAACGCCAATAACCAAGATAACTGACAACGCCGATAAGCCCCACAACCCACACATAGTAGACATGCTGCTTTAAAAGGCTCATCACGGGAGAGAGGGTACTCATGGGCTTAGTAAGCTCAGGGTCGCTGTTAATTCAAAATCAATTAAATTCACCTTGTTTTGGCGCGTTAAATTAGAAACTTCGATCGACAAAATACGCCCCTTAAATAAAGGCGTCACTTGAAGGGCTTCTTTATACGCTTCTAAAACTTGAAGGGCGACATCCGTTTCGCCACGAATACTCCCCATTAACCGTACTTGCAGCGCTTGCACCAGTGGTTGATTTTTAGCAGTTTTGGGCAAGGGAACGACCTTCAGCCCTAAAGATTTAAAAACAGCCTCCGCAGGCCGACTCTCGAAAAGAGTTAAAGCCATTTGCAGCCAATCACGCGTAGGCCCGCAAAAATCCACAATCATTTGAGTTTCGCGGCCGATATCCAAGAAACGGTCACTGGCCTTTACATACTGCACATTGGCCACACTCATCGATACAGCCGTCTGCTTAAGATTACGAACTGAAGCGAGTACCCCTTGAAGCTCCCATTCTACGTAAGCCGCAGTCAAGGCGCAGCCCATTAATACAACCATTAAAAGGGTTTTTAAAAACTGCTGCCCATTAGAACTCGTCCCGGTTATATGCGTCAGCCCTTGAAAATTGGGGTGCCAAGCGGGAAAGCCCCCTTTATCTGCGCTAAATAGACGTAGAAGTGCTTCCATGTGTATTATACTGAGCGATTAAACTAAAGGTGGGGAGCCAAGCGGCCCCCAAGTGCTGAATATCTAAACCAGGAGCCCAAGAAGCCCCCTGGAACTCGAGCCATGCTGCATAATCTGGCTTAAACAAAGGGGTGCCCATCCCATGTGCAACAATGCCCCCAACCCACTCTAAGGCGCTGAAAGGGGGGATGATACACAAGCTATTAATCCCCTGCCCTGCTTGGAGCTCATAAAAACCGGCGAAAGTCTCTACCTCTCTTTGCAAGCGCTCTATGATAAGAGAGGCCTTCTCTGCAATGGCTGGCCCCCCGGCAAAAAGCGTTGCCCGAGCTTCTGCCTCCCCTGAAAGCTCGAAAGCTTGTTGGCAGGCGGCAATTAAACCCTTCACGCCAATAGGTAGCGTACGTGTAGCCACTAAACGCTCACGCGTTGTAACAAACACTTGAGAGGTCTCTGCCCCTAAAAACACTGTTAAGAGCCCGCCTGGCATCTGCCTCAATCGCATATAATCCATCACCCCGCCTATGGTAGCAATAGGGGCGAGTTCGGCCCCAACAACCTTTGCCCCTGCGGCATCTATACGTGCATTAAAATCCTCAAATGCACTGGCTTTAGCCCCCGCAAAAACCCATTCCCGCTGGGTTGAATTGGACTTATAAGCTGCGCCAGTGCCTGGGTGGATGATTTGCGAAAGATAAGGTACGTCATCTAAACGTAAGTGATCTCGCGGGAAGCTACTGAGCTCCGCAGCACTTTTAACTAACTGCGATGAATCTAAAGGCGCTAACAAAAAATAAGCGGACCGCGGTTGAAGCGCTACCCGAACGCGATTTCTTGAAGAAGAATTGCCACCGCCTAAAGCATATAAGGCTCTATTAATAGCACCTTCATCTCCCGGGGCTTCGTGAGTCACAGCTTCTACTCGATAGCCATGACCAAACCCACTCACCTGAACCAGGCGAACTTCATAGTCTGTTAACTCTAAAAGAAAGTGACGCTTTCCAAACAACACGGGGTAAGAGGGGTAAACTTGCAAGCAGCTTACTAGGCTTTCTTGAAAAATCAATGCATTTTGAAAGGATTACGAAAGTTCTAAAGAAAGGGACACCCGACCAAAAACTAATCAATCATGTATGATGCAGCGGTCTCAAGCACAAAAGGTGCAAGACCCATGGGCCCTGCACCTTCTACTCCATTATGCCTGAGTTACAGTAATAAAGAGGTCTACTAACGCATCAAATGACTTCCGTGATTCAAGATCTGGCGCTCGAATGAGAAATTCACCTGTACGTTATTTGCATTATTTTCAACTCCGTCTCGCGTTGTATTATGCTGAACAGGAGATTCGATCATTATAATATCTGTATTTGAGTCCGAATCGTCTGAAAAGTATTCATCTTCTGTCTCTACATCTTCATCCCGTTCATCTTCTGTGCCTGCATCTTTTTGCCCATTTTGAATGGCCATAACTTCGTATAAGGCCGGCTCAATTTGTTGCAATATAAGCAAAATCTGCGTTGCTGTATCATGCATATATACAACATTGTGATGAATGGCTTGCCAACGCTCCGCTGCATTGGTGGCTAGAAAATGCCCCCACTGCATCCAGGCAATTCCTGTCCCATTCTCCGAATCTTCTCCTTCAAGCAACTGCACTAGAAGATCTAAGGTCCTTAATTGGTCAATAACAGGGAAATTCACTCCGACTTCCAGATCGTCGAGATTTGCCCCTGAATCCTCGAGGTTTAGATGAGCCGCTACAGTGAGCCGCACTCTCTCTTCCATAGCCCCGACCACCCGCTGAAGCCAGGCAGGAGCGTCCCGAAGGTCCGAGAAAATTTGATTCAGCGCGCCCCGATCAGCAGGATTATTCTGCGCAGATTCCAATGTAACCCGGTTAATAGCCGCTAATCTTTGCAGGAAAAAAGTAACCTGTTCCGGTAATCCGTTATAGAGCGCAATTAAACTATCCTCAGACACACGTGATGCAGTAGTAGTAGAATCTTCAGAATCTGCTTCAGAATCTTCGTCTGCCCAGTCTTGAGCTAAAAAATCATCATTGTCATTAATTATTGCTAATCCTCTTAGAAAATTGGCAACGTCATCCACCGTATCCTCTTCCTCACTTTCTGTATCCTCTTGCTCATTTTGGATGGCCATAATTTCGTGTAAAGTCGGTTCAATTTGCTGCAGAATAGCCAAAATCTGATTCCCTGCATTGTACATGTATACAATGTTGCGCTGAATCTCTTGCCAACGTTCTGCTACATTTGTGGCTAAAAACTGCTCCCACTGCATCCAGGTAATTTCTGCCCCATTCTGCACATTTTCTAAGCCAATTGACCGCACTAAAAGATATAAGTTCCTTAATTGCGCCATAATAGGAAAATGTACTTCAACTGCCGGATCTTCAAGGTCTGCTTCCGGGTCCTCGTTGTTTAGTAAAGCCTCCAGAGTATCTCGCA
>JANYEO010000081.1 GCA_025363025.1 Opitutia bacterium | reverse complement strand
TCGGAAAGTCCCTTACGGGCCCCGTGCGTAGAAGTAAAGTACTCTAAAACCGATAACCCCTCGCGGAAAGACGACAAAATAGGCCGTTCGATAATTTCACCCGATGGCTTAGACATAAGCCCACGCATCCCGCACAACTGACGAACCTGCTGGCGGTTACCGCGCGCTCCGGAGTCCATCGATAGATAAACCGGGTTCACCTCAACCTTACCTTGGTTGTCCTGCAAACACTTAAACACAGCTTTTGCGATATCATCCGTAGCCCCGGTCCAAATATCGATGATTTTGTTGTAACGCTCACCGGTGGTAATAATACCTTTACGATGCTGGGCTTCAACTTCTTCAATCCGCTTGCGGGCTTCAGCAATCATCTGTGGCTTGTCAGCCGGGATGATCATGTCTTCCGTGGCGATCGATATCCCCGCCTTTGTCGCCGCATTAAACCCAAGTTCTTTCAGGCGGTCCAAGGATTCGATGACTTTTTGTTTACCGGCCACTTTGTAGGAGCCCAAAATCAAGTCACCGAGCTTACTTTTAACCGCAGGCGAGTTCATAAACCCGACGCCCTTAGGCCAAATCGCATTAAAGATCACCCGACCAATCGTCGTCCGGATGATTTTACGTTCTCCGTGGCCAAAAATCGTCTCTTTTCCAAAGTCAGGGTTAACAAAGTCGATCCAATCGTGACGATGCATAACGCCATCACTTTCGGCGAACAAGGCCTCTTCTACATTCGCAATAAGCGGAACCCGCTTGTCCTTAGCCGGTTTTATCCGAGGCTCAAGCGTTAAGTAATACGCCCCCAAGACGATGTCCTGCGAAGGCGTCAAAATCGGCTTTCCACTAGAAGGGGAGAAAACATTGCTGGTCGACATCATTAGGAGCTTACACTCCATAATGGCCTCTAGTGAAAGCGGCACGTGAACAGCCATCTGGTCTCCGTCGAAGTCGGCATTATAAGCCGTACAAACGAGCGGGTGAACCCGAATAGCGTCCCCTTCGATCAACACCGGATCAAAGGCCTGGATAGATAGCCGGTGAAGCGTAGGCGCACGGTTCAAGAGAACGGGATGCCCCTTCGTCACTTCTTCTAAAATATCCCACACCTCAGGCGAGCGTTTTTCAATCATCTTACGCGCCCCCCGAACGGTATGGACAAAGCCCAATTCCTTGAGACGGCGAATAATAAAGGGCTCGAATAATACGAGCGCCATCTTCTTAGGCAACCCGCACTGGTGAAGCTTCAACTCTGGCCCGATAACAATGACCGAACGGCCACTATAATCTACCCGCTTACCCAAAAGATTTTGACGGAAACGCCCTTGCTTACCCTTAAGCATGTCGCTCAAAGATTTCAACGGACGATTCCCCGCCCCTGTCACAGCGCGACCATGGCGGCCATTGTCAAAGAGCGCATCAACCGCCTCTTGCAACATACGCTTTTCGTTATGGATAATAACGTCTGGCGTTTTGAGCTGAAGTAAGTTCTTAAGCCGATTGTTCCGATTAATAACGCGCCGATAAAGGTCGTTTAAGTCACTCGTAGCAAAACGTCCCCCTTCAAGCGGCACCAGTGGGCGCAAATCAGGCGGGATAACAGGTAATACTTCCAGCACCATCCACTCAGGACGGGCTTCGGAATCAATAAACCCTTGAATAACCTTGAGGCGCTTCGCGAGTTTCTTTTTTACCTGCTTAGAGCGAGTGGCCAACATTTGCTCCCGTAGCTCAATCGCTATCGAAGGCAAATCCATTTTAGAGAGCACTTCACGAACGGCCTCAGCCCCCATCATGGCGGAAAAAGCATCGTCCCCGTACTCTTCAATGGCCTGCTGATATTCTTGCTCAGCTAAAAGTTGTTTTTCCTCCAAGGCTGTTTTGCCTGGGTCCGTCACCATATAGTTTTCGTAATAGATGACGCGCTCCAAGCTCTTCGCTGTAATATCCAGCAAAAGGCCCAAACGGCTCGGCATACTCTTTAAAAACCAAATGTGCGAAACGGGCACGGCTAACTCGATATGCCCCATGCGTTCGCGACGCACCCGGGCAACCGTTACTTCTACCCCGCAGCGGTCACAGACGACGTCTTTAAACTTAATGCGCTTGTACTTACCGCAAGCACATTCGTAGTCGCGCACAGGCCCAAAAATCCGTTGGCAGAACAAGCCTCCGGGCTCCGGCTTAAAGGTACGATAGTTAATCGTCTCCGGGTTCTTGACCTCTCCCCGAGACCAGGAACGAATCCTGTCCGGAGAGGCGATCGATATGGCAACGCTATCAAACGTCTTTTCCTTTTCAAAACCGAGGACTTCTCTTGCTTCTTCGAGACTCATATGCGTTCAGCTTTATTCAAGGGTGGTACTCAACTGGAAACCAAAGTTCCCTTCGGAACCTAGGCGGGCATCCAAACATAGGCCCTGAATTTCCTTCATCAATACGTTGAAGGACTGTGGGGTGCTTGCAACGAGGGAGTTATCCCCCTTCACCAGCTGCTCGTAAATACGGGTACGGCCCTGTACATCGTCCGATTTAACGGTCAAAATTTCCTGAAGGGTATGCGCTGCACCATAAGCTTCAAGCGCCCACACTTCCATTTCCCCGAAGCGTTGGCCACCGTACTGGGCTTTACCCCCAAGTGGTTGCTGCGTAATCAAACTATAAGGGCCGACCGCACGTGCGTGGATCTTATCTGCAACCAAGTGATTAAGCTTCATCATATAGATGTAACCCACCACAATTTCTTGGTCAAAGGCTTCTCCCGTCCGGCCATCATACATCTTCGTCTTTCCGGTCTTAGGCAATCCAGCCTCAACCAAGTATTGACGAATTTGCGCCTCCGGCATGCCGTCGAAAATAGGTGTCGCTACCTTAATGCCAAGCTTATGGCAGGCCCAGCCCAAGTGGGTTTCAAGCACCTGCCCTACGTTCATGCGGCTAGGCACGCCCATCGGGTTAAGGATAATTTGAATAGGCGTACCATCGGGTAAAAAGGGCATGTCTTCCTGCGGAACAATTTTGGAGACAACCCCCTTGTTCCCGTGACGGCCTGCCATCTTGTCCCCGACTTGTATTTTGCGACGCGCAGCAATATAAACTTTAACGTTTTTCACCACGCCCGAATCAGCCTCTTCGCCAGACTCGATGCTCTCCACCCGGCGTTGACGTTCTCCTTCAAGGTCATCAAAACGCTTCTGAAAGCTCTCGATGATCTCCATGATCTTGATGCGAACTGGAGAAGGATCAATCTGGATGTGGCTTGCAACAGAGGCTAAACGGCGCAGCAATGTCTTCGTAATTTTACGGAGATACGGGAGAAGTGATTATACCGTCCAACCGTAAAATTACGAAGACATTGCTGCGCCGTTTAGCCT